>JAVXTN010000142.1:0-2933 GCA_036642635.1 Erysipelotrichaceae bacterium | reverse complement strand
ATTATCTAATGAATTAGTTAAACTAGGTTATGAAGTAGTATTAGAAACTAATGATTTTAGTAAGTATGCTAATGATAATAACTTAGATTATAATCAATTATATTTAGTATCTAGTAAATATATTAATGATGCTTTTGTTAATTATAAGGGTTTTGATTTAGTAATAGATTTACATCGTGATAGTATACCTAGAAATTTAACTTATTATAATGAAGGTAAACTTAATTATGCTAAAATGATGTTAGTAGTAGGAGGTTTATCAGATAATTCTTATGATGTTACTAAGTTAAGTGCGACATTAACTGACATAATTAATAAGGAACATAATGGTATCATGCGTAGTGTAATGAATCGTGAAGCATATTATAATCAACAGATGTTTCCTAAAATGATTTTAATAGAATTAGGTAGTGATGCTAATACTTTTGATGAAGTAAAGAACACTATACCTATACTTGCTAATGGTTTAAATAAACTTATGGAGGATAACTAAATGAAAAGATTTATAGCTGATGCAATTCTTATTCTAATCATCATCTCTATAGCCTTCAATGGCTATAATTCGGAAGAAACAACTCTAGAACATAAACAAAAAGCTTTTGAAGAAAGTATTAGTAAGAATGAACCTATTGATAAACAAATAGAGACTAAACAACTTAATAATATAGAAGATAATCTTGCTGTTCGTTTAGCTAATGCTGCTAGTGAAGCTATTATTGATATTACTTCTAGTAGTTTAGGGGTTATTGTAAATGTTGTTGAGGATGTTTTAAGGTAGATAATCTTTTAAAAGTAGTGTACAATAGATTAACATTAATAATATATTATTAATTAGATTGAAGGTGATTTAATGAAGAAAGTTATTTTTATGGGTACTCCTATTTTCGCTTGTGGTATTTTAGATGCTTTATTAGTTAGTGATGTTGAGGTTGTTTGTGTTGTTTCTCAACCTGATAAGAAGATAGGACGTAAACAAATTATTACGCCTACGCCTTTAAAGGCGTATGCTGAATCTAAGGGTATTAAGGTTATTCAACCTGTTAATATTAAATTAGCTTATGATGAGTTAAAGGTTTATGAACCAGATTTAATTGTTACTTGTGCTTATGGACAAATTGTTCCAGATAGTATATTGGAATTACCTACTTATGGTGCAATTAATGTTCATGCTTCATTATTGCCAAAATTAAGGGGTGGAGCTCCAATACATAAAGCTATTATTAATGGAGATACTCAAAGTGGTGTTTCTATTATGAGAATGGTTAAAAGAATGGATGCTGGTGCTGTTATGAGTGTTGCTAAGGTTGATATAGATCCTGATGATACTATGCTTATGTTACATGATAAACTTATAGAAGCTGGTGCGAAACTTCTAATATCTTCTTTACCTAAACTATTTAATGGTGAAGCAGTATTTATTGAACAAGATGAATCAAAGGTAACATATGCTTGGAATATAACAAGAGAAGAAGAATTAGTTCATTTTTCTAATCCATTAGGAGTTATATATAACCAAATGCGTGGTTTAATACCTAATCCAATCTCTTATGGTATTATATCTAATAAAAAAATAAAATTCTTCTCTATCCACAAAAATTGTGCAACGGTTAGCGAAGCGATTGGTACACTCTGCTATAAAAATAACGAACTATGTATTGCATGTGATTCTGGATACATTATTATAGATGAACTTCAATTAGAAGGAAAAAACAAATGCACTGCTAAAGAATTTTATAATGGTGCTGGTAAAAATTATATAGGGAAGAGATTTGAGGTATAGAAATGAAAAAAAATCATATAGTGGTTTATGCTTTAGGTATAGCAATGGTGTTTGCTGTTACAGCTTGTATTAGTATTCCAACACCTTATCAAGGCTATATTAATATTGGAGATAGTATAGTATTACTATTTGCCTCTGTTTTATCACCTGTTGGTGCTTTTATAGTTGGTGGAGTAGGTAGTGCTTTAGCTGATTTATTCTTAGGCTATACGCATTATGCTTTATTTTCTTTAATTATTAAAGGAACAGAAGGTCTTATAGTTTCTATATTATTTAAAAAACTTAAAGATAAATTAAAGGTTAGTTCTTACTTTATAGGTATTATTATAATGATAATAGGCTATATGTTTGCTAAAACTATATTATATTCTAGTTTTGCTTTAGGTTTATCTAGTATTCCTGAAAATTTAATTCAAGGATTAGCTAGTTGTTTAATTGCTATTATAGCAATTAAACCATTTAGAAAAATAGCTAATAAGAATCCTAAGCTGATTGATTAAGAGGTTTATATACAGGGTAAAAGAAGCAGGCCATCTGCTTCTTTTACTTTGAATAAAATATTTATCTTTTATGTTTAGGTGATATTTGTTATAATGGTGATATTGTTTTAGAGGAGGGTATTTATGGATCAAAGTCATATAAGGAATTTTTCAATAATTGCACATATAGATCATGGTAAATCCACTTTAGCTGATCGTATTTTAGAGTTAACTGATACAGTAGAATTAAGAGATATGAAAGCACAGCTATTGGATTCTATGGATTTAGAAAGAGAACGTGGTATCACAATTAAATTGAATGCTGTACAATTAAAATATACTAGTTTAAAAGGTGAAGAATACATATTTCATTTAATAGATACACCAGGACATGTTGATTTTACATATGAAGTATCTAGATCTTTAGCAGCCTGTGAAGGTGCTATATTAGTAGTAGATGCTGCACAGGGTATTGAAGCACAAACACTAGCTAATGTATATTTAGCTTTAGATAATGATTTAGAAATTATACCTGTTATAAATAAGATAGATTTACCTAGTGCTCAACCAGAAGTAGTAATAGAAGAAATAGAAAATGTTATTGGATTACCAGCTAGTGATGCTCCTAGAATTTCAGCTAAGAATGGTATTAACATTAGAGAAGTATTAGAACA
>JAVXTN010000141.1:820-2977 GCA_036642635.1 Erysipelotrichaceae bacterium | reverse complement strand
AATAGCTAATAATTCAGGAAGTAATGATATTGCGAAACAGAAAGAATCAGCTATTGAATTTTATGAAACTTTAAAGAATATAAAGATGTAAGGAGCTAACATTAATGAGAGAATTCATAATTAAAGAAAATGATGCTGATCAAAGAGTAGATAAGTTTATAACAAAGACATTAAATGAAATGCCAAAAGCCTTAATGTATAAATACATTAGAAATAAAAAAATTAAAGTTAATCGTAGTCGTTGTGAAATTTCACAACGACTACAAATAGGTGATACTGTTCAATGTTATATTGCTGAAGAGTTCTTTAAAGATGAACATGACTATAGTTTTCTAAATGCTAGTAACAAGTTAGATATAGTTTATGAGGATGATAATATACTTATTATTAATAAACCTATAGGTTTAATTACACATAGTGATATTAATGAAACTGTAGATACCTTAATTAATCGAGTTAAACACTATTTATATATAAATAAATTTTATAACCCTAATGAGGAATTAAGTTTTACACCAGCCTTAGCTCATAGAATAGACCGTAATACTGAAGGATTAGTAATAGCAGCTAAAAACGCAGCAACAATAAGAGCAATAAATAATGCTATATTAGAACACCAAATAGAAAAGACATATATATGTATATGCGAAGGAAGAATGCCAAAAAAACAAGATATGTTAATTGGTTATCATAAAAAATTAGATAATAATACAGCAAAAATAATAGATCATTGCGAAACAGGCTATGTAAAAGTTGAAACAGGTTATAAAGTATTAGAAGAAAAACAAGACTATAGTTTATGTGAAGTAAATCTAATAAGTGGAAAATCACATCAAATACGAGCACAATTTGCAGCACTTAAACATCCATTATTATCTGATATTAAATATGGAGCAAAACAAAGAGAATTTAAATACCAAGCCCTATGCGCCTATAAAATTAAATTTAATTTTGAAAATGACCATTTTTTATCATATCTTAATAAGAAAGAAATCTTTATATCTAAACCACTACTTTTGCAGTATTTTAATACAAAATTGAACTAATATACTATTGAAAGCAATTACATTTCATATATTCTTAACACCATCTTAACACTATTCTAAATTCATATAAAGATTGCTCTATAATATGATTAAATAAGCATATTATTAAAGTTTGATATATTTGAATTAACATTCGAATGGTAGTATACTAAAGATGGTTTTTATTAACCCAATGATTGGAGGAAATACAATGGACAACATAATCAAGGATATTCTTGCTGCTGATAAATTAGCCCAAGAAAAAGTAAGTGAAGCCCAAGATGTTAAAGCTAATATTGGTGAGTCTGTTAAAAAAGAAAAAACAGCTATTCTAAAGAAATATGAACAAGCATCAAAAAAAGAAATTGAAGCAGCACTAAATGCTATTAATTTAGAATTAGAATCATTACAAAAACAAAGTGATAAGGAATTAGAAAAAACTGTAGCCTCTCTTCAAAGGTATTATGAAGAAAACAAAGACACATGGATTGACTACATGCTAAAAGCCTGTATAGAAAGCTAAGAGGTGGTTTAATGCTATCACTATCAACTAATGCTATTTCTACTAAAGCTAAAGCAATGTATGGTAGACGTTTAAGATTAAATAACTATACAGAACTAATGCATAAAAGAAATATTACAGAAATAGTAAGTTATTTAAAACAAGAAACTGATTATAAGGATATTCTTAAAGATGTAAGAGATAATAGTATACATCGACAACAACTAGAAGAACTCCTAAAACAAGATCTATTTGAAAAAGGAATTAAACTAATGCGTTATGCAACAGCTTCTGATTTAGAATTCTATAAATATGAAGTATATGAAATAGAAATAGATCTAATTCTAAGTAAACTAACTCAACTTATAAATAAAGAAACTGACAATATGAAACTTATAAGCTCTATACCAATGTTTATGAAGAAATTCACCCATTTTGATATGATGAATTTAGCTAAAGCTACAACCTATTTAGAAGTAGCTAAATGCATTAAAGCAACTCCGTATGCTAATATTTTAAAACCTTACTTAGTAGATGAAACAACAATGAACTTTCATCAATGTGAAATAACATTAAAGAAGTTCTATTATAATCTAATAGATCAAATGATTGATAAGTATTATAAGAAGT
>JAVXTN010000141.1:0-810 GCA_036642635.1 Erysipelotrichaceae bacterium | reverse complement strand
AATAAAGATTTAAAAAGTATATTATATTCAGGAATAGAACTATCTAATATTATTAAAATCTATCGTATGAAAAAATTCTTTAATGCAAGTAGTGAAGAAATTAAAGCTTCTTTAATTGATTTCCATTTTAGAATACCATTAAAAGAATTAAATAGAATGATAGAAGATACTGATGCAACTGAGTTTATGAAAGCATTAGAATCATCTAATTATAAAATGTTTAGTGATGAAAAAGATTATGTATATATTGAATATTATGCTGATAAAATTAGATATCATTTAGGTGAAAGATTTATGAATTATTCTAATAGTGCTCCAAGTGTTTATACATCTTATATGCAGTTACATAAGTTAGAAATAGCTAATATAACTAACATTATAGAAGGTATAAGGTATGGAATGAGTGTAGAAGAAATGGAAAAACTATTGATTATATAAAGAGGAGGTTTTAAAATGGCAATTGTTAAAATGAGATTAGTTAATATAATCTCAGATAAAGAACATCTTGATGAAGTTTTATTAAGATTTACTAGACTTGATAATTTTCATCCAGAACTAGCAAGTAAGATTGTTGAAAACGTACATGCTATAAAAACATTAAATGATGAAAACCCATATCCAGAAGTAATAACAATATTAAATGAAGCAATGATGGTAATGGGGATTAAACCAAATATTAAAGAAAACGCTAAACAAATAGATATAGCATCTATTAAAAACAATATTAGTGATATTCAAACTAGATACAATGAACTTAGTGATGCTAAACAAGAAATTAATAAAGTTATAGCAGAATATGAAAGTGCAATT
>JAVXTN010000140.1:0-3097 GCA_036642635.1 Erysipelotrichaceae bacterium | reverse complement strand
AGTCCATTTAATACTCTTATTATAAATATATGTAATACATAAACTATAACACTTAGTATCCTTAATCCTTTATATATTCCTCTTCCTTTAATATTAATATTTTTAACCCATATAAATAGAAATAGTACTGTAGGTATCAAGAATAAATACATACTAGCTAAGTCATGCATAATACCAAACTTCTTTAATATAAACGCTTCTGCACTCATTAATATTAATGATATAACAAATAGTCTAGCACAAGCAGTTGTTTTAAACTTTAAATTATACATTGTTAATAATGCTCCTAGTGCAACAAATATCATTGCAAAGAATAATCCATTTCTTGTAGTTACAAATATGGGTGTGTAAATACTACTTATCTTATTTAATATTGGTATTCCTTCTAATACTCCTGAATAAACATTTCCAAGCATTCCTATAGCATATAAACTAAAGCTAGTTATAACTATCATCTTTTTACTAAAGTGTTGGAACGCAAAGTATAACATGCTTATAGCAAAAATCAAAGCAGGAAAATACCATAAATGATAATAGCTCCCGTTTACAAAGTAATCTCTTATTAATCTTAATATACTTCCTGCATTAAAACCTCCTTGTATCCAATCAACTATTATAATAACTAAATATATAAGCGTCCATACACTATATATTCTAATCAACTTAGCTATATATCTTTTATAATATATCCAATTATCTTCTTTAACTACTAGATCTTTTGTTCTAAAATTCATCTTTTTAAAGAAGAAGTATCCAGAGCACATAAAAAAGATTGGTACAGCTAGTCTTGCAATAATTTGTACTAATACAAAGTTACCTGTATCACTTATTCCGATTAGTGGTGCTGTATGTATAGCTACTACTAATAATGCACATATAAATTTTAATATATCTAGTGCTGCATAATGTTTATTTTCTGTTTTCATTTATTATCCCTCTTTGTATATCATTATAGTCTAAAAATGCTTACATTACATTACATATTTTAAAATTTTTATATTTTTATAGATTAAGAGCTGTAGATCTTATAATCTACAGCTCTTAATCTATATATCATTCCTCTTATTTTATGTTTTTTATTATTCTAGGAACTCGATATGATATTCGACAGAACATATCATTATTGATTGTTTTGGCTAATCTTGATAGTTCATCTATTTTTATTGTTTTATCGTTACTATTACCGATAATTGTTACGATATCTCCTTCATGTACATCATCAATATTTGATAGATCTATCATCATTTGATCCATACATACATTTCCTATAACATTTACTGACTTACCTTTTACTAATACTTTTGCATTAAGGTTAGAAACATTACGCGGAAATCCATCAGCATAACCTACAGCAACTGTTCCAATCTTCATCGGTTTATTACTTATGAAATTACGACCATAAGAAATACTGCGATTAGCTTTAACATTCTTTACTAGAGATATATTAGCAAACCATTGCATTACTGGTTTAAAATTAGGATTAGTTTTAATCTTAATAGCATCATCACTAGTTGATCCATATATTAATAAACCTGGTCTAACATATTCATAGTTTAAATCATTATAATTTAAAACACCATAGCTATTTTGTAAATGTCTTACACCAATATCATAATTATCATTTATTAAAAGATTAGTCGCTTCATCAAATAATTCTTTCTGTTTATTAGTAAATAATATGTTTTCTTCATTAGTTAAATCATCAGCTACACTAAAATGAGAAAAGATTCCTTCAACTAATAAGCCTTTACAATCAAATACTGCTTTAACTTCATCTAGATGTTTATCATCTTCAACATACATAATACCTATTCTTGACATACCTGTATCTAATTTTATATGAACTCTAAGTTTAGTATTATTATCTATAGCATAGTTATTAAGTTTATTAGCATAATCTAATGATAGAGCACTTTGGACTAAATTCATATCTTTTAGATAATGAAAGTGCTCTATAGGAGTATAACCTAATATTAATATATTAGTATTTATATTATTATTTCTTAATTCTACTGCTTCATCTACACTACTTACAGCTAAAAAATCGATACCGATGTTAGCTAAAACTTTAGCTACTTCAATTGCTCCATGTCCATAAGCATTTGCCTTAACTATGGCCATAATTTTACTTGTACTAGGTACTAGTTTTTTAATTTCATTTATATTGTGTTCAATATTACTTAGATCTATTTCTGTCCAAGTTCTAGATTTTGCTTCTAGCATTGTATCACCTTCTTATTTGTTTAATGCTAAGTTTATTAATTCATCTATTAATGTTTTAAAATCAGTTCCGGCTGTTTTCATCATTGTTGGGTATCTAGATGCATCTGTAAAGCCGGGTATAGTATTAATTTCATTTAATATAATTTCATTGTTACTTACAAACATATCTACTCTACTTAGGCCATTACATCCCATTGCTTTATATGCTATAACTGCCATTTCTTTTGCTTTCTTTGTTAGTGTCTTATTTATTCGTGCTGGACAATGTATTTGAGTATTAGTTAGTTCATATTTACCTTCAAAGTCAAAGAAATCATTCTTAGTATCTATTTCATCTAATTCACCTATTGTTATAATATCATTACCTTTAACTGCACAACCTATTTCAAAGCCATCTATTGCTGCTTCTATGATAATTTTTTTATCATAGAAGAAAGCAAACTCTACGCCTTTAATAAATTCTTCATATGTTCTTACTTTACTTATTCCATAAGAAGACCCTGCATTAGCTGGTTTAATGAACAGTATTTCACCTAATTTAGTGTTACAATCCTTATAGATCTTTTTATAATCATTATTATTATAGCTTAATAGTGAAATGTATGGTGCCATTTTAATATCAGCACTTTCACATATTATATGAGTAGTAACTTTATCCATACAAGTACTACTAGCTAATACTCCACAACCTACATAAGGCATTTTAGCCATAGTGAATAGTCCTTGTATAGTTCCGTCTTCACTATTTTGTCCATGCATTACTGGAAAGCAAACATCAACAATAACGTTATCATAACGATTACCTTCATTTAACACAATAAATCCATGATCAAGAGGATTAGGACTCAATATTACTGGTGTACATAAAGATTCT
>JAVXTN010000139.1:0-3117 GCA_036642635.1 Erysipelotrichaceae bacterium | reverse complement strand
AATTAATGAATCTTTATTGAATGCTCAAAAGGGAAGTTATGATCAATTATTAGGAAGAATAATATTTGAGAATGGTATAGTATATAAGATGAAATTAGGTTATTTATCACAAGTAACATTATTATCTAATATAGGACCTACGATAAATATTAAAATGCGTACTAATACATTAGCTTCTACTAATATAGATATTCAATCTAAAGAATATGGGCTTAATAATACTCTATTAACTATATCATTAAGAGTTAAAGTTAAAGCACAAGTAATAGTAGCTAATCTTTCTATTACTGAGATAGAAATAATTAATGATATACCACTTGTAATTCAGGTAATACAAGGGGAAGTACCTAACTATGTTCCTATGCTAAAATAGCATAGGAACATTTTATATAATAAAAGGTACGTTTAGTTAGCTAAACGTACCTCTAGAACACCCTCTACTTCTTCTAATAGTATTGCTTCGACTCCAAGCTTTAATGTATCATCTAAAGCATAGCACTCACTACAAGCACCCATCATGTTTACATAAACAATACCATCTTCAAATTTAACAAAGGCTACATCGCCTCCATCTCTTTGCATATAGGGACGAATCTTTTCTATTACAGCTATAATTTCTTCTTCTTTTGTCATAATTTACCTCTTTAAAATAACATACTGTGCATAACTATTGATACAAATAAACCTAAAACAAAACCGCCAAGAGCCTCAACATAACGATGTCCTAATACCTGCTTCATCTTTTCAAAATAAATAGGATCTGAGAATCTTAACTTAGTTAATTCTTCTAAATCACTAATTAATTGTTTAGTTAACTGAATATTCTTACCTGCATAATATCTAACATTAACAGCATCATATAATACTATAAATGAGAAAATACTAGTAACAGCAAATAAAGTAGATTGGAATCCTTCTACTAAACCTACAGAACAACTTAATGCTATAACTGTAGAAGTATGAGAACTAGGAAAACCTCCACAAGCAACAGCTTGATATGGATCAAATTTTTTAGTTCTTATGTATAAAAATATAGGTTTTAAGATTTGCGCTATAATGTTAGCGACTATTGCTGCCCAAAAAGGAAACATACTGCTTATCATAGCATCACCTCTTGTTAATATTATAACACAATTTATTTAAAGATATGATATAATTAACTAAGAAATGAGGTGTTTTAATGGAATATGTAATTGGAGAAGAAATAGAAGGAGTAATTACTGGGTTACAACCCTATGGTGCTTTTGTTTATTTAGATGCTGAAAATAGAGGATTAATTCATATTTCTGAAATATCTGATGGTTTTATCAAAGACATAAATAACTTTTTTACTGTAGGTGAAAAAGTTAAAGTTAAAATTATTGATGAAGACCATGAAACTCATCAATTTAAATTATCAATTAAAGCAATTGATGGTAAGGGTAGAAAAACAAAAAACCGCCATAATAAATATATTAAAGTACCAGTAATGAAAATAGGCTTTAATAGTTTAAAAGTAGTATTAGAAGATTGGATTAAGGAAGCTAACAGCTAGGGTGCTGTATAAGATTATAGGAGGCTATAATATGATAAACTTTAATATAGATAAAACTAAACTTAATGAAACTTATAAGGATTACCAATCTGATGTTACTAGAATTCATAATAATTTAAATAATCATACTGGTATTGGTCATGAATATGATGGTTGGTTAAACTTTACTATAAGTGATGATGAAGTAGAACATATTATAAATACTGCTGATAGAATTAAGAATAGTTGTGATGTCTTTTTAATATGTGGTATAGGTGGTTCTTACCTAGGCGCTAAAGGCGCAATAGATATGATTAATGGTTTATATAATGATTTAAAACCTGAAATAATACCAATAGGTAATACATTTAGTTCAAATTATATAGTTCAGGTTTTAAATCATATAAAAGATAAAGATGTATGTGTTAACGTTATATCAAAGTCTGGTACTACCGCTGAAACAGCAGTAGCCTTCAGATTAATAAAAAACTTTATGCACAATAAATACAGTGATAATGAATGTTCAAAAAGAATAATAGTAAGTACTGATGAACATTTAGGTACCCTAAATGTTCAAGCTAAAGAATATGGTTATGAACAATTTAATATTCCTAATAATTTAGGAGGAAGATATTCTATGATGTCTTGTGTAGGTTTATTACCAATGGCAGTAGCTAGTATTGATATTAAACAATTCTTAAAGGGATATAGAATGGCTCAAGCAGCATTTTCTTCAGATATAATTGAAGAAAATGCTGCCTATCAATATGCAGTAGTAAGAAGGATGCTAGAAAAACAAGGAAATGAAATAGAATTATTAGTAGCTTATGAAACACAAATGGCTTATTTTTGTGAATGGTGGAAACAACTATTTGCTGAATCTGAAGGAAAGAATGGTAAAGGTATATTTCCAGCATGTGCTAATTTCTCTGCTGATTTACATTCAATCGGACAATTTATTCAAGATGGTAAGCATGTATTATATGAAACATTATTATTAGTAAAGAAGCCTACATATGATATGGAATTTCCTTATGATAAAAATAATTTAGATGAAATGAATTATGTAGCTAATAAATCTTTAGACTATATTAATAAGATGACTCAAAGAGGTACTTATACTGCTCATACACAAGATGCTAATGTCTTTAACATTATTATAGAAATAGAAGATATGAGTGCTTACTCAATTGGATATCTAATATATTTCTTCTTTAAAGCAGTAGCTATGAGTGTATATCTTATAGATGAGAACCCATTTGATCAACCAGGAGTAGAAGTATATAAACACCATATGTTTGAACTACTAAAGGATAAATCATAGTATGTCTAATAATACTATACCTAGCTATAAACATCTACTCGGTCTATATAAACACTATAAAGGAAATACCTATGAACTTATAGGTATAGCTAAAGATAGTGAAACACTAGAACTAAAAGTAGTATATAAAGCATTATATGGTACTAATGAACTATGGGTACGTAGTATGGATATGTTTTTTGAAACTATCAATATAGAAGGTAAACCAATACCAAGATTTAAAAAAATATAATTTAATACATCTAATTTATAATTTATAAATATAACAATAATATAATAT
>JAVXTN010000138.1:0-3121 GCA_036642635.1 Erysipelotrichaceae bacterium | reverse complement strand
ATATAGCAAAGAGGGTATTAAAATGAGTAATAAACTAATAAAAGATGGAGAAAGTTGCTTCGTATTTGATGGAGCAATGGGTACTTATTATGCATCAATATATAATGATGTAACTAATTGTGAAGAAGTGAATTTAACATATCCAGAACGTATATTAAAAATACATCAAGAATATATTAAGGCAGGATGTGATGCAATTAAAACTAATACTTTTGGAGCTAATGATCAAAATCTAGAATGTACAAATGAACAAATAAAAGCAATCATTAAAGCAGGTTATAATATAGCTAAACAAGCAGTAGAAGGCACTAATTGTAAAATTTTTGCTGATATAGGACCTTGTCTAGAACAAAAACAAATATCAATGTTTGAACAACTAAAATTCATAGTAGATGAATTCTTAGCTTGTGGAGCTGAAAATTTTATATTTGAAACATACCCTAATAATTTAGGATTAAAAGAAATAGCAGCATATATAAAAGAGGTAAACCCTAATAGTTATATCATTACATCATTTGCTGTTACTGCTGATGGATATACGCAACAAGGTATACCAAGTAAAAGAATTATAAAAGAAATGCAAGAATGTTGTGATGTAGATGCTTGTGGATTTAATTGTGTATGTGGACCGATGCATCTACATCATTTGTTAAATACGATGGAGAAGGTTGGTACGATAAGTATTATGCCTAATGCTGGTTATCCTACAATTGTTCAAAATAGAGCTTATTTTAGAGACAATAAAACTTATTTTGCTAATGAAATATTAAAGATAGTTGAGGATGGAGCAAAAATTATTGGTGGTTGTTGTGGTACTACACCTTTATTTATTAAAGAAGTAAGATTAGCATTAAAGCGATTAGATAATAAGCATAATGTTGCTGGTAATGAACAGTCTTCTAAGCCTACTAAAGAATTTAATAATGAATTGTATTATAAATTAGAATCAGGCAAACATATAATAGCAGTAGAATTTGATCCTCCTATGAATTCTAATATTTCTAAGTTTATGGATAATGCTGAATATTTAAGACATATGGATGTAGATGCAATAACGATTGCTGATTGTCCAATAGCTCGTGCTCGTGCTGATAGTTCTATGCTAGCAGCTAAACTAAAAAGAGAGATGGGATTAGAAGTAATACCTCATATGACTTGTAGAGACCGTAATATTAACGCAACAAAGGCATTACTATTTGGTTTAGAAATTGAAGATATTCATAATGTATTAGTTGTAACCGGAGATCCAATTCAAGCAGCTGATCGTAATCTAATTAAAGGAGTATTCAGTTTTAATTCTAAAATACTAGCTAGTTATATTAAAGATTTAAATGAAACAGTGTTTCCACATCCTTTTTTAATTTATGGAGCACTAAATGTTAATGCCCCTAACTTTGAAGCAGAACTAACTAAAGCAAAAAGTAAGATAGAAAATGGAGTAAGTGTCTTCTTAACTCAACCAGTATTATCTAAACAAGCATTAGATAATGTTAAAAGAGCTAAAAAAGAACTTAATGCTAAGATTTTAGGAGGAATAATCCCTATAGTTTCATATAATAATGCTATCTACATGAATAATGAAATAGCTGGAATCCAAGTGGATGAAGAATATATAAAACTATATGAAAATAAAACTAGAGAAGAAGCATCAAAACTAGCTGTTGAACTATCTTGTAAGATAGTTCAACAGCTAATAGATGTAGTAGATGGCTATTATTTAATTACTCCTTTTAGTAGAGTTGAAATAATAGGTGAAATAATTTCTTATATTAAAGCTAATGATGAGTTAAGTAACTAACTTTATAATAAAGAAATTATTTCAGTTTACTTATATAATTAATCATGTATAATTATATAAGCATATACTAATTATGCAGTATAGAAATTATTAGTTGTATATAAATAGATCGGAGTGAATTTATGCAAGACAATATTTTATTAGAAAGACTTCCTGTAGTTTGTACTAGAGGAATGATTTTATTTCCTGACCAAGATTTAATATTTGATGTTGGTAGAGAAAAAAGTATTAATGCTATTAAGGATGCTGAAGAAAATTTTGATGGTCGTGTATTTTTAGTATCTCAACAAGATTTATTAGTTGAATACCCTTTAAAAGATGACTTATATGAAGTTGGTGTTATTGCAGAAATAAAGAATATTAGAAAGCAAGATGGATTCTATAGAGTTAAATTTAGAGGACAAGATCGTGCTGTTATTAGAGAATTTATGGATGCTGATGATGCTTATTATGGTTTAATTGAAAGATTAAGTGATATTGTTGGTGATCCTAAAGAAGAATTAGTGTTAGTAAGAAAAGTAATGAAAAGATTTGAAGAATTACAAGCTCATGATACATCTTTATCTAAAGAGAATTTACAAATGATAACTGCAGGAATTGCTGCAGGACAAGTAGCTGATCAGTTCGCAAGTATCTTACCAATGGCTTTTGAAAGACGTCAAGAACTATTAGAAACCTTAGATATTAATGAAAGACTATTAATGATTATTACTGAGATGGAAAATGAAAAACAATTAGAAGTAATTGAAAGCAGAATCGATGAAAAAGTAAAAGATCGCATTGAAGAAAATCAAAAAGAATATTATTTAAGAGAAAAACTAAGAGCTATTAAAGAAGAACTAGGTGATATTCCAGATCAAAATCAAGATATTGAAGCTTTAAGAGAAAAGGTTAAGAATAATCCTTATCCTGAAAACATCAAGAATAGAGCATTAGAAGAAATTCAAAGATATGAACTATTACCAAATGCTTCTAGTGAATCAGGAGTAGTTAAAACTTATTTAGATTGGTTAATTAATCTTCCTTGGTGGGAAGAAAGTAAAGATCAAGAAGATTTAGAAGCAGCTAAAAATATATTAGATGATGAACACTTTGGATTAGAAAAAGTAAAACAAAGAATATTAGAATATTTAGCAGTTAAACAAATGAGTAAAACGCTAAATGCTCCAATTATATGTTTAGTAGGTCCTCCAGGAGTTGGTAAGACTAGTTTAGCTAAATCTGTAGCACATGCATTAGAACGTAAATTTGTTAAAATTTCATTAGTTGGAGTTAAAGTTGATTCTGAAATAAGAGGACACCGTCGTACTTTTTTAGGATCAT
>JAVXTN010000137.1:0-3197 GCA_036642635.1 Erysipelotrichaceae bacterium | reverse complement strand
TATAGTAATATAGTGATACCTACAAAAGTTGTAGTAGAAGGAGATGAATAATATGGAAAAGATATTAGAAACGATTAATATTACTAAGATATATGGTTATAAAACTAAAAATGAATTTGAAGCATTAAAAGAAGTAAGTTTAGAAATATATAAAGGTGATTTTGTAAGTATAATGGGACCTAGTGGTTCTGGTAAATCTACTTTGTTAAACAATATATCTACGATAGATATACCAACTAGAGGTAAAGTATTTATTAATGGTCAAAATATAAGAAATATGTTAGATGGTGCTATTGATAGCTTTAGATTTGCTAACTTAGGATTTATATTTCAAAACTTTAATATGATGGATGCTTTAAATGTTTATGAAAACATAAGTATTCCTTTAACATTAGCTAATTTAAGTGCTAAAGAAATAAAAGAAAAAGTAGAAGCAGTAGCTGAAAAACTAGAAATTAAAGAATTATTAGAAAAGTTTCCTACTGAATGTTCAGGAGGACAATGCCAAAGAATAGCAATAGCTAGAGCTTTAGTAACTAATCCTAAACTTATAGTAGCTGATGAACCTACAGGAAACTTAGATAGTAAGAACTCTCATGATGTATTAACTATATTAAAGGATCTAAATGAAAAAGAAGGAGTAACTATAGTAATGGTAACTCATGATCCAATGATAGCTAGTTATGGTAAAAGATTACTATACATTAGAGATGGTAAAATAGATGAAACATTAGAAAAGAAAGATATGGATCAACAAGACTATTTCTATAAAATAGTAGAAATAAATTCAAAAGAATCTACAAGCTTTCTTAATAAGAAGTAATAACATTATATTATAAAATATAAATAAGGACTCGAAGCAATGCTTCAAGTCCTTTTATATTAGTTATTAGGTTTAAGCTCTATAGTTCTAGTAGCTATAGATTTAGCAAAACTATCATCATGAGTAACTATTATAATAGACATATCTTTAGAGAAACGTCTGATAATAGCAGTTATATCTTCAATAGATTTAGTATCTAAAGCACTAGTAGGTTCATCAAAACAAAGTATTACAGGATTTAACATACACGCTCTAGCAATAGCAACACGCTGTTTCTGACCACCAGATAAGAAATTAGGATAAGTTTCAGCCTTATCACTTAGATTCATCTCTTTAAGTAAACTATGTGCTTTCTTAATAGCCTCATCTCTACTCATAAGCTTTTGAAAAAGCGGAGCCTCAATTAAGTTATCCAATACACTAAGATGAGGAAATAAATTATAAGACTGAAAAACTAAACCAATACTACGTTGAACCTTAGATAAATCATCCTTACTAGCATAAATACCATTCTTAACAAGATAAGTATCATTAATGATAATACTACCACTATCTATTCGCTCTAAGTTATTAATACATCTTAATAATGTTGTTTTACCAGCACCATTAGGACCCATTAAACAAACAATTTCATTACTATCAATCTTTAAAGATAAATTATCAAATACTTTAGTATCATCAAATTTCTTAGATACATTTTTCATTTCTAAACGCATAGTTACCTCCTACTTATAGTAGTTAAATTTCTTTTCTAAGAAATTTAACATTTGAGTAATAAAGAAAGTTAATACTAAATAGATTATACCTACATATATAAAAGGTAATATACTACTCATTCTAGCTGCTGCTTGGTTACCTACTCTTAATAGTTCTTCTAAAGATATAATAGATACTAAAGAAGTATCTTTAATTAATGCTAGTACTTCATTACCTATAGAAGGTAATGTGTTCTTTATAGCTTGTGGAAATATAATTCTTGTAAAAGTATGCATATTACTTAATCCTAATACTTTAGATGCTTCAAATTGACCTTCATCTATTGAATTTATTCCACCTCTAAATATTTCTGTAAAGTATGCAGTATAGTTTAATAGAAAGGCTAATAAGGCAGCAGGATAACGATCAAATGTTATACCTATCTTTGGTAGTCCAAAGAAGATTAACATAAGTTGTAATAGTAATGGTGTACCTCTTTCAATATAAATATATATAGATAAAATCATGTTTATTGGTTTTAGCTTTAATAATCTTATGCCTGATAATATTAATGCTAATGGTATAGATATGATAAGAGTTAATGCAAATAAAGATAATGTTACTTTACACCCATCTAATAATGATGGTAATAAGTTTATAAATTCTTCCATAGTATGCTCCTTATTATTTAAACCATTTATTTGAGTATTCAGTCCAGATTGCTTCTTTTTTCATTTCTCCTAATGTTTTATTTAATGCTTTTAATAGTTCTACATCAGTTTTACGTACTCCGACTGCATATTCTTCACTTCCAAAGTTATCGTTTAAAACTCTATATTTATCACTTCCACGTTGTTTAATCATATAGTTTGCTAGTACTTCATCTACTACTATAGCATCTGTTCTACGAGCATCTAAATCTTCAAAAGCATCTAAATTAGTATCAAATTCAACTAGTTTTTCATTAGCTATAGTTTTCATAAATTCAGTATCAGCACTTACTGCTTCAAAAGCACTTGAGTTCTTTTGTACTGCTATATTCTTTTTAGCTAATCCTGCTTTATCCTTTATACTAGAGTCGCTAGCTACTACTATAATTTGACGATTAGATAAGTATGAATCACTAAAGTTAACTTTTTTCTTACGAGATTCAGTTACTGAATAACCATTCCAAAGTAAATCTACATTGTTGTTTTCTAATTCAGTTTCTTTCATATCCCAATCTATCTTTTGAAACTTAACTTTTAAATCGTTTCGCTTAGCAAATTCAGTAGCTATATCAATATCAAAACCTACTATATTACCATTTTCATCTTTAAAACCCATAGGAACAAACGTATCATCAATCCCAATGACAATTTCTCCTTCTTTCTTAATTTCATCCCATCTATCAACAACTGTTTTTTTACTACAACCTCCAATTGTTAATAGCATTAATAAACAAATACTTAATAAACTTAATCGCTTAAATGTTTTCATATATATCCACCTTTCCTAAACAGCAATAAATAAAAAAAGCTTTCATCCTAGTTACCTAGAGGACGAAAACTTACGTTTCGTGGTTCCACCTCAATTTATTTTCTTCTCACAAAGAAAACCTCATTAAGTGCTATGCACTAAATTGATAACGGATTAAATTCCGGTTCATCCTACTAGATTCAAATGAACAGCTCCAAGA
>JAVXTN010000136.1:0-3232 GCA_036642635.1 Erysipelotrichaceae bacterium | reverse complement strand
TTAGGAAATTTAGCCATCGTCCATAAAGCTGCTATAATTATACCATTAACTATAAACCCTAATAATACTAATATAAAGAATGGACTACTCATATTATAATAGTAAGTAAATCTTAATAGCATTAAGATACTCACATATAACATCATAACACTTTGATAAATTATAAAATCAATCCATAGTATACTAGCACCATCACTTATTTTAATTCCTTGTTTCTTAAATATATATGCTTGAGCAAATTGTCCACCTGTAGCACTAGGAGTAATACCACTAAAGAATCCTCCAATAAAAGCAACTATAATACCATCTTTTAAACGATAATCCTTCTTATATCTTCTAGATAATATAAGAATTATCCAACCTATAACTACATAATAGAATATACCCCATATAATAATTACTATAATCTGATATATCTTTATATTAGATAATAGATTCATAACCTCATTAAAATTATCTTTAAGAGCAAACCACATAGCAAATGCTGTTAATGCTATTATTAAAAGAATATTTAATAAATACTTACTTTTAGATTCTTTCATTTACATCACCTTACTATATCCTTATTTTATTTATTATAACACAATATACAATATATAACACACTAAGCTTTGAACAAAAAAAGCATTAACTATGCTTTTTTTTATGTTCATCATTTATAGTAGTATAAAATTTTCTCCATATTTCGCATACATTCTCTTTTGAATAATATTCACTAATTTCTTTTGAATATTTAGCATGCTTATCATATGTTTCTTTATCATTCTTTAATAATTGTATTCCTGTAGCAAATTCAGCTACATTACTACCTAACATATACTTATTAAATAGTATATCTTCATATAATTCTAAGTTTCTTAATAGCAAGGGCTTTTCTAAGTTTACTGCTTCTAGAATAGCCATTGGGAATAATTCATTGAAAGATGGCATAAATAATATATCAGCTAAATTAAACATATCATTCATACTAGTACGTGGAATGATACCTGTAAATTTAACATTAGCTGGTGGATTCTCTACAATCTTCTTTAGTTCTTCATAACCATCAGTAATTTTACCAAATGAGAAACCTCCAGCCCACACAAAGGTTACATCTGGTAATGATTTAGCTACTTCTATAAAGTCTAAAACACCTTTACGTGTTTGGACTTGTCCTACTCCTAATACAACAAAAGCATCATGTTTAATACCATATTGATCTTTGATTACATTAATCTCATCTTTAGATTTTTTATAGAAATCAGCTTTAGAAACATAGTTAGGAATATAACTAATTTTATTACGATCTATTCCACATTTTTCTAAATCATTCATAAATATAGGATTAACTACTACTAAATGATCAGCATGATTATAAAAACTAATAACATACTTCTTTAATATAAAGAAGATAGGTTTAGGTAACTTAATACTACCATCCAACGTAGTTGGTAGAAAATGCACATAAGATACTGTAGTACCTTTACTTCTTAGCATTTTCCAATAGTTCTTAGGTTCTATCGTATGTATATGTGTTATATCTGCTTTAACTTTAGCATTTACACTTACTTCAAATTTATCACTAAGGCCTTCACTTACTAGTTTAACCTGTTCTAAATAAGCACTACCTACTCCTTGTCCTTCAACACTATCTGCTGAAGATAACATATTTATTTTAATTTTACTCAAGATATCACGCTCCATTGCTATCAATTATACCATAACATAAAAATAATTAAAGTTAAATTCTTATAATATAACTAATAAACTAAAAAAGATGACATATTATGTCATCTTTAGTTTATTAGTTACCTTTCCAAACGTCTTTAAGAATTACTTCCATATCAGCTACTAAAGGTAATTTAGGGTTAGCTGGAGAACATTGGTCTTCATAAGCTAATAAAGCAACTTTATGAGTATTAGCAAACCAAGCTTCTTCAGTTATTCCTTGAGCACAGAAGTTCATATCAATACCTACAGCTTTACCTAAGTCAGCACAAGCTTGTGCATAACTAGCAACACCTTCAGCAGGAGTTGAAGCAGGTAATCCTAATATATTAGCGATTTCTTGATATTTTTCATCTGCCTTATAGTAGTTGTACTTAGGCCAAGTAGCAGTTTTACGAGGTTTAATACCATTGTAACGAATTACATGTGGTAATAGAATAGCATTAGCACGACCATGAGGAACGTGGAATTCTCCACCAATCTTATGAGCTAATGAGTGATTTAATCCTAAGAATGCATTAGCAAATGCCATACCAGCCATTGCTGATGCATTATGCATTTTTTCTCTAGCTTCAGGATCATTCTTACCATCTTCTACAGCTCTTAATAGATATTTAAATACCATCTTAATTGCTTGTAAAGCTAAACCATCAGTATAATCATTAGCTAATGTAGATACAAATGCTTCTGTAGCATGAGTTAATACATCCATTCCAGTATCGGCAGTAATTGATCTTGGAAGATTCATAGTTAATGCTGGATCAATTATAGCTACAGTTGGAGTTAATGAATAATCAGCTAATGGATATTTAAGATTATGTGCTTTATCAGAAATTACAGCAAATGGTGTAACTTCTGAACCAGTACCTGAAGTAGTAGGAATACAAACTAAACTAGCTTTTTTACCTAACTCTGGGTATCTAAATGCACGTTTACGAATATCCATGTATTTTTGTTTAAGGTCATTGAAATCAACCTCAGGGTGTTCATAGAATAACCACATTCCCTTAGCAGCGTCCATAGAAGAACCTCCACCTAAAGCAATAATAGTATCTGGTTGGAATGATTGCATAACACTTAATCCTTTTTTAACAGTAGTTATATCTGGATCTGGTTCTACATCACAGAATAATTGGTATTGAACATGATTTCTTCTTAATTGTAATTGATCAGTTACTTTATTAACGTAACCTAAATCAACCATAGAACGGTCAGTAACAATGAACACACGTTCCATTTCTCTCATTTGTTGAAGGTATTCAATTGAATCTCTTTCAAAGTAGATCTTTGAAGGTACTTTAAACCATTGCATATTGTTTTTTCTTCTCCCAACTCTTTTAATGTTAAGTAGGTTGATAGCACTAACGTTGTTACCAACTGAGTTATGTCCATAAGATCCACATCCTAAAGTTAATGAAGGAATGAATGCATTATATACATTACCTAAACCACCGAATGTAGATGGTGAATTCCAAATAATTCTAATAGCTTTTAAACGTTTACCGAATTCTTTTACTAAGCCTTC
>JAVXTN010000135.1:1059-3280 GCA_036642635.1 Erysipelotrichaceae bacterium | reverse complement strand
TTCTATAGGATTCACATTTGTAGGTTTATATGTTTCTGCTTATTCAGTGCAATATGCTGCATATTTCCAAGGAACTTTAAAATTTGATGCTTCCGTAATCGGTATAACAGGTTCTTTCTTTGCAATATGCTCATTACTAGGTAACGTATTAGGTGGTTCTTTATTTGATAAACTAGGTGCTTTAAAATGCTTAATACTTTCTGCAACTTTAGTATCTATATCTGGAGTATTTTTATTATTATCTAAGAACAATGTAATATTTGCTCATGCATTTTCTTCTGTAAAAGGATTAGCAGTTTTCGCTTATATGATAGGACCAGCTTACTTAACAGGTTCATTCTTCGGAAATAAAGAATACGGTAGTATCTTAGGTATAGTTCAACTATTATTTGCAGTAGGTGTATCTTCAGGATCTGCTTTATTCGGTGTTCTAGTAGGAAAAGTTGGATATGATATGTCTTGGATATTAATGTTCGGTGTAGTTGCTATAGCTTATACTTTATTAATCAGTGCAACAATAGGAATGAACAAGCAAAACAAAAAAAATTCAAGCATAACTGCTGCTTAATATAAAACAAAAGGGCTACTGGAGATATTCTCCAGTGCCCTTTTTACATCTTATCTATGTTTTATTAAGCTATAATATAAATTTACTTACATCACCTTTAGAATCTTCTATAGTCATTACATCTAAGCCTTTGTAATTTTTAAATAACCATTTCATATCACTCATTAATTGAGTCACCTGAGCTTTATTTAAATTCCCAATTAGATATTCTTCTCTTATAGCTTCATTTTCTTTGTCTGTTAAAAAATTTTTTATAAAACTAAACGCTAATATATTAGGTATGCTACTATCATTAACTTTTTTATTTTTATAACTTTTTAATCTTATTCTCATACCACTAATTTCCTTTCAATAGTATTGATAACCTACTTTTAAGATATATTAATGTTTATTCATTAAGTAACTTTAATATACAATAAAAATAGCATATCTCCAGAAATTCTAGAGATATGCTATTTAATTTCTATATTATAAGTTGTATATATTACGCAGCTTTGTTTACTACTTCTTGCTTATCAGAAATCGCTTTATTTATAGTTAAGTATCCAGCTATTCCTCCACCTATAGAACAAGCTACACCTTTGAATATACCCATTTGTTTAACAGTTAAAGGTAATGGTAATACCATTGCTATTAATGCACTTATACCACCAGCTACAGCCATTGTCATTAATCCTATAACTAAAGCAGCTAAGAACTTTTTCTTAGGTAACTTAGCAACTATTTTATTCACTGCATTTTTAGGAACTTCAAATTTACCAGCATTCATATCTTTTAAAGTCAGAGGAAGTGCACAGTACATAAGTATCATACCTAAAAGTAATGTAGTTATTGAAATATCAATTACTGCATCTGGATATGCAAACATTGCATCTGGATGCTTTGCTTCCATTGCATAGAATATACCTGCATTTATTATTCCGTTTATTATTCCGTAACCAATTAAACATTTTTCTAGTAAATATGTTTTTAAACTAACTTGTTTTTTCATGTTAAACACCTTTCTTATTCTCTATATTTTATAATCTATAATATTGTGATTTTTAAGCACTTATTGTTAATAAGTAAAATAAATCACATCTACTATATTACATCATAATAGAATGCATGGTAGTGAATTAAATGTATTCATATTGACTAAAATTGAATCATTTATTCTGTTTTTATGTCTAATAAAATAATATTATAGATTATTATAGCAATCTTATAATGCAATATAAAGAGCACCTCTTTAAATAATTCATCATCATTCGGAGGTACTCTTTATATTTAGGTAAAAATATCTAAAGACTTAATTAAGCTCTCTTAAATATTGAATTTCCTTCTTTTATAGTTTCAAGAACTACTATGTTCTTTAATTCTTCAGCTGGTACTTCTAATGGACTCTTATCAAGTATTACTAAGTCAGCTAACTTTCCTTCTTCTATAGATCCTTTTGTATCTTCTTCAAAGTATTGGTAAGCTCCATTTATAGTTACAGCTTTTATAGCTTCCATTACAGATATCATTTGGTGTTCTCCTAGTACTCTTCCACTTTCAGTCATTCTGTTAACTGCATTGTGTATTGCTAGTATTTGGTCAGGAATTTTTACTGGTGGATCTTGATGTAAAGTAAATCTTATTCCCTTTTCTAAAGCAGAACCTATTGGAGAT
>JAVXTN010000135.1:0-1049 GCA_036642635.1 Erysipelotrichaceae bacterium | reverse complement strand
TGGAGATATATTTTGAGCTCTTTCAGGTCCAAATACTGATTCGTAGTGGTAGTCTCCCCAGAATGCTACGTGATCGTTAAAGAATGTTGGTATAGCATTTAATTCTTTAACTTTATCTAATTGATCTAATCTTAATGCTTGACAATGAACCATAACTGGTCTTAAGTCAGCAGTACTTCCAGTTATTTCTAAAGCTTTAGAATAACATCTGAAGAATTGATCACAAGCCATATCACCATTTGTATGAATATGTACTTGTATGTTATTTTCTATACATTTTACAAAGTATTCTACCATAACCTCATCAGATTGAGTTCCATATCCACAATAATCCGATGGTTGACCTTCTGGAACTTCATGGTAAGGTTTACTTAACCAAGCAGTTTTACCTTGAGGAGATCCATCTAACCAAGTTTTAGCTCCAGCTAATTTATAATGATTGTAATATTCTCTCTTTGGAGTTCCTTCATTTTTCATCATGTTGAATGTAGAATATTGAGTAGCTAATCCAACTATATCTATTATAGTTTTCCCTGATTGTGCTAAAGCTCCTAACATGTCATGATAATGATTTGCTTCTTCAACAGAAGCATCCATAGTAGTTGTAATACCTAATGAAGCATATAAGTTTTGAGCTTTTACTATACTATCTAGAACTTGCTCAAAAGTAGGAGGTGTTATTATAGCTTTCTTTTCTGTAGCCATTATAGCATTTTCTTCTAAAACACCATTTGATTCTCTAGAATCTTCAGAAACAGTCCCTACAACTCCACCTTCTGGAACTACATAATCAGTTCCACCGTATCCGTATAACTCTAATCCTAATGAGTTAACTACAGCTATATGTCCTGATGCATGACTTATAGTTATTGGAACTTCAGTAGTTACTTGGTCTAAGTCAAACTTAGTTGGATGTTGTCTATCTTCAAACTTAGAGTTATCATATCCAAATCCTATTATCCAAGCACCTTCTGGTAAGTTAGTTGTTGCATAATATTCTTTTAATCTTTCTACTATTTGCTCTCTAGAAGTAACATCTCCTAATTGAA
>JAVXTN010000134.1:0-3292 GCA_036642635.1 Erysipelotrichaceae bacterium | reverse complement strand
ATATAACTAAGCAAATATCAAAATTAGGTCTATTATTTTCTAATATTTTAGATAATTGATCAATTACACTTTGATAGCCTTCCATACCACAATCTAATTTTATCATAAACTGTGCTGATTGATCACTATTAGTACCATTCAAATAAGCTTCTTCTAAGCTACTTATTTTTATAAGTTCTAATTTTATATTTTCAATGAGTGTTATATTATCTTTATTTAATTCTATTAACTTGAATTCAGGTTCCGATTTATCAGCAAAATTTATTTCTTCATTAAATAGTAAACTCATGACTGGTGCGTTTCTTTTAAATAGTACATCCCATATTGACTCCTTATTGAAGCTATATTTATCAGTAGCTTCATTAATAACAAAACCTACTACATCTTCTTCACTTAATATTTGGGCTGCTAAATCACCAAAGCTCATTAGCATAGTAGGTAACATTCCTCCTCTGTTCGCCTTTTCAATTTCTGTTTCACTTGTATAGACTAAAAAATTACCTGCCCCGTCTCTAGGGACAGCAAAACTAGTCTCTAGATCTAAATCTACTTCTGAACCTGTTTCATATTCTTTATTATTAGATAGTACGAGTACTGGTACTAAGAACTTAGTATTATATAATAGAACTTGAGCAAATTCATCAAAATTATCATTATATTTATCGCTATCTTTTTTAGCACCATTCATTAGTTTTAAAACAGATTCTAATTTTTCATTTGTTGCTTTTTGATTTAATGTAGCCATTTCTTTCTCCTCTTTAGACTCTAAATGGTCTATTGTTTCATTATTGTTTATATAGTGTTTTTCCTGCTTTTATTGTTTGTAATACTTTAATATTTTCTAGTTCATTACAATTCATAGTTAGAGGATTATCACTTAGAATTACTAAGTCTGCGTATTTTCCTGGTTTAATTGTTCCTTTAGTTGTTTCTTCATTATATTGGTAAGCTGCATTAATTGTGATTCCCTTTAATGCTTGTAGTATAGTTATGGCTTCACTTGGTGCAAGTATAACTCCATTAGCTGTTGTTCTTGTTACTGCACATTGTAGTGTTTCTAACATGTTTGGTTCAATAACTGGCGCATCTTGATGAAAGGTATATATAATATCATGCTTAATTGCTGAATTTACTGGACTAATGTATTGAGCACGCTCATTTCCAAAGTTCTTTATATGTATATCTCCCCAGTGTAAAATATGAGCTATAAAAAAGGATGGTATTAGTTTTAGATCAGCTACATCATCTAATTGTTTAAGATTTAATAATTGTGCATGAATAATTACATTTCTAAGTTTATCTACTGATATACCTTCATCCTTTATTTTATTTAGGATAGTTATATATTGTTGAATAGCAGCATCTCCATTGCAGTGTACTAATGTTTGTATATTATTAGTAGCTGCTGTTTTGAGCATCTTATATAATTGTTCATTAGTTGTAGTCCCATAGCCATAGTCATTACTATTTAAATATGGAGTTAACATCCATGCTGTTTTTACTTGTGGTGATCCATCTAATATAATCTTATATCCACCTAATTTAAAATGTTTATCATACCTATTAACCGAGTTTGGTAAACCTTTAATAAATGCTGGCATTGATTCAAACTCGGAATAGCCTACTAAATCAATTTTAAGTATTCCACTGTCTATTAAATATTTATATAATGGTAGCATTTGTTCTACCATCATTCCTTCTTGTATTGTAGTTATTCCATAGCTTAGGTATTTATCTTGTGCTAAACTATAAGCATCCAACATGGTCTCTATGTTAGCCATTGGCACTTGTTTTATACTTTGTATATATGCTTCTTCTTCCATATATCCTGTTAATTTATTATCTCTTATTCCTATAATACCTCCTTTAGGAGGTATACTGTTAATGTCATATTTTAATTCATTTAGAGCTACTGTATTGAGTACTCCACAGTGTCCTGATTTATGTTGTAATATTAGTGGATTATTAGGTGCAATTTTATCTAGTAGAGCTAGTGTTGGTTGCATTTTTTCAATCAATATATTATGATCATATCCATTAGCTACAATCCATTCTCCCTTTTTTAATCCTTTTCCATTATTTGCTTCTTTTATAAACTTAGTTATTCTTATTGATATTTCTTCAAAGTTTTTACTGTTTTCTAGTTTAACTTGTAATATAGAATTAGCATAACTAGAGAAGTGTGAATGCGCATCTATAAATGCAGGTAACATAGTTGTTCCTTCTAAATCCTTTAAAGTTGCATCTGGTGCAACCTTAATTAGTTCATCCACACTTCCTATATTAGCAATTAGATCATCAATCACTAATATTGCTTCTGTATATAATTCTTCTTCCATTGTTATAATAGTACCATTGTAAAATATAGTTTTCATAGAATCCTCTTTTCATTATATTAATATTATTATCTTTAACTTAATTTTATCATATTATGTAAAGATAGCAATTTAATTTATTATGAATGACTGAAAAACATCATCAACTACTGCTTTTTGCACGTTTATTGATATACATTCCTTCATCAGCTTTATGTATTAATTCATCTATGTCTTTAGTTTTTGAATATATAGCAGTTCCATAACTTAAAAGTATTTCATAATCTAGCCCTTCAAATTTAATAGTCTTACTGAATTCTCTAGATATCTTCAATAGTTTATTCTTTAAACTATTTTCATTTTCATAAGGTATTATAATTATAAATTCATCTCCAGCTAATCGAGCAACAAACTCTTTAGTATTAACGCATTTTGTTAGTTTTTTAGCTGTAGCTTTTAAAAACATATCTCCACCTTTATGACCGTAAACATCATTTACATGTTTAAATTTATCTAAGTCTAGGAATATAATAGCAAAGTCTTCTCCAGTAGCATTATATCTTTTTTCAAATTTTACTACTTCTTCATAAAAGCTTCTTCTATTTGGTAGGTTAGTTAATAAATCACTATATGATAGTGATTGGTATTCTCTAGCTAGTATTTCTAATTTCTTTCTTTCTAATTCTAATTCTTTTTGGATCTTCATTTGTTTAGTTACATCTTGACAAGATATTATAATGCATAAAAAACTATTATTTTTATCTGATGCTGCACTAGCTGATAATAGTATATCTTTTAGTTCTCCATTCTTACATTTCATTTTAGTTTCTATATTTACAATATTTTCATCTAGGGTTAACTTTCTTAAATCTATATCTGTTTCAAATAAGCTATAGAAGTCTTTTCCCATTAGTTCAGTTTCATTATAATCTAATAAAGTAGTAATTGCTTTATTATATTTTAGTATTTCATGTACT
>JAVXTN010000133.1:0-3306 GCA_036642635.1 Erysipelotrichaceae bacterium | reverse complement strand
AGTATAAGTGTAAGTAGTTCATTAGAATCTAATTTGTTTATAGAATCTATAAGTAATGTTAAAGATCCAGTATTAGAAGAACAATGTATAACTTTATATATGAATAAGAATATATTAGATGTAGATAATACAGTTAAGAAAGATGCTTTATATACTTTGGCTTTAAGTATTAATAATGCTATAGGGGTTGATAAGTTAAAGGTGATGGTTGATAATGAGATTGTAAATATTCATGGTAGTAATGAAGATACTATAGTTATTTCTAATATAATATTTAATGAATACTAATAAGTTATAAATATCTTTAAATATAGTAATTTATATTATATAATGGTTATGGTGATAAAAATGAAAATATTGTTGATGAGTGATTCTCATGGTAAGAGTGGTGTTGTTAGTAGTTTGTTAGATGAGTATAGTAGTTATGATTATAAGATACATTGTGGTGATGTAGAGGATGATAATGTAAAATTTAATGATGTTGTTATAGTTAGAGGGAATAATGATTATGCTAATTATCCTAATAGTGAATGTTTAGAAATATGTGGATATAGGATATTGGTTATTCATTCTCATCAGTTCTATGGTTATTTACCAATAGGAAGAATAGCTGCTTATGCTAAAGAGAATGGTTATGATGTAGTGTTCTATGGTCATACACACGTTTCTAATGATGAAACTATAGAAGGGATAAGACTTATTAATCCAGGAAGCTTATGGCGCTCACGTGATGGCAAAGCCCCTTCATATGCATTAGTAGAAATAGAAACAAATAATATTAAAGTAGAATTTAAATTCTTATAAAAAAAAGCCCCTAATTAGGGGCTAGTTTTATAATTGGTGTCCACGGGGCGATTCGAACGCTCGACCGTGCGCTTAGAAGGCGCATGCTCTATCCAGCTGAGCTACGTGGACATAATTTCTTGATTTATTGCTTTAATATAATACCAAATATTTAAGCATAATTCAACTACTATTTTAATTATTTTTAAAATATAAATAATTAATGAATATTATAGAAGTACAACTGTTGTATAATTAAAAAATAAATGTTATATTAAACAAACAAAGGAGTGATACAATGTATAAAGTAATGGACTTAATAACTATGAATAACGTAAACATGTATTTAAAAAAACAAGGTATTGAATACTCACTACACACAGTAGGAAGTTGTGCTTGTAATGGTGTCTACCTAAGATGTGATGGCACTGAGCATAATTTGGAAGAAATACTAATTCTAATTAATGAATTTATCAAAGATAAATTCATTAAACTAGAATCTAATAAAGAAGATCCCTTTTTATTAAATATTGTATAAGGAGAAAAGATGGACATATACTATAAAGAAATTATAAATGGAATAGAAAAAGCTATAAAAGATGGAGACTATAAGGAAGCCTATGGACTATGTGAAGATGAACTTAAAATGCCTTATATTCCAAAAGATGCAGAAGATATCATTATAAGATACTATAATGAATGTAAAAGTGAATTAGATTATAATAAATCAGGTATTAGTTATAGTTTTGAAGATATACCTGAATTATTAAAAAGTAAGAATGCTGAATTACAGTTTATGGCTTTAGAATTATTAAAAGGAAGTAATATAAGAAATTATTTAAAAGAGATTGAGGAGTATTTGAATGATAAACCAAATTACTTTCTAAGGAGTTTAATTATAGAGTGTTTAATAGAACAACAAGTAAATGAAAATATTCATTTAGAAGATGAAGATATGGTATATGATTTTATGCCATGTTATTTAGAACCACCATTAGAAAGTGATGGAGCTATATTAGCTTTTAACTTATTAAGTGACTGGTTTGAAAATGATAATCCATCATTTTTAAAGTTATGTGTAGATACTTTAATAAAAGAATTATATTTAAAGTTACCTCAAAATGTTGAAGAAGATGAATCGATTTCACTAGCAAAGGCAATAGTTTGCTATGTTTTTAAAGCAAATCAAGACGAAGAGGGCTATAATAGCTTTATTTCGAAAAAATCACTTGCTAAAATAGGTGATTATGCCTTATTATTATATAAGCATGATATTTAGAAATTAGATATCTAGCAATTAAAAGTATTTATAGGAGGTACGAACAATGAGTTCTACATGGAATTTAATCGAACATTCACAAGGTGAATTAAAAGTAACAGTAAATGGTGATGCTTGGAAAGCAGCACAAACTAAAGCAACAGACAAGTTAGTAAAAAAAGTAAAAATTGATGGTTTTAGAGAAGGTCAAGCTCCTAAAGCATTAGCAATTAAACACATTGGTGCACAAAACATTCTAATGGAAGCAGTAGAAGCAGTAGCACAAGATGCATTAATGGCAGGAATCGAAGAACATAAAATAGAATTAATTGCTCGTCCAGAATTAAAACTAGATGATATGAATGAAACTGAAGTTAAATTAACATTTGTTATTACAGTTAAACCAGAAGTAACATTAGGAGAATACAAAGGCCTAAAGATTACTAAAGATGAAGCAGTAGTAAGTGATGAAGAAGTAGAAGCTAAAGTAGCTGAATTACAAGCTAAGTTTGCTGATATGATCGTTAAAGAAGACGGAGTAGTTGAAAATGGTGATACTGCTATTATTGACTTTGAAGGATTCAAAGACGGAGTAGCATTTGAAGGTGGAAAAGGCGAAAGCTATCCATTAGAAATAGGATCTAACTCATTTATTCCAGGATTTGAAGAACAAGTAATTGGATTCAAGAGTGAAGAAACTAAAGATATTAATGTTACATTCCCAGCAGAATACGGAGCTCCTGATTTAGCAGGTGCTGATGTAGTATTTAAAGTAACAGTACATGAAATTAAAACAAAAGAATTACCAGCAGCTGATGATGAATTAGTAAAACAAGCAGAAATTGAAGGAGTAGCTACAATTGAAGAATATAAAGCTAACCAAAAAGAAGCTTTATTAAACGCTAAAAAACAAGAAGCTAACAACAAATATAATGGAGCTATCTTAGACGCAATTATTGCAAGTTCTACTGTAGATATTCCAGAAGCAATGATTGAAGATGAAACAGATACATTAATGAGAGACTTCGATCAAAGACTTCAACAACAAGGATTTGGAATGGACCAATTCATGCAAATGACTGGACAAGACGAAAAAGCAATGAGAGCTCAAATGAGAAACGATGCAGTACAAAAAGTAAACGTAAGATTAGTATTAGATGCTATAGCTAAAAAAGAAAATATCGAAATTAGCGAAGAAGACATCAATAAAGAATTAGAAACTATATCTAAAATGTACTCAATGGACCTAGAAGAAGTTAAAAAAC
>JAVXTN010000132.1:0-3373 GCA_036642635.1 Erysipelotrichaceae bacterium | reverse complement strand
CAACATTTATAGATGCTTTAGCGTGTTCTTCACTTTGTTTTCTGAATTTCTTGTTCTCTTCTTTTTGTTTACTAAATGCTTTTATTACTCTCATTCCTCTTAGATTTTCAATTGTTGTTAAATAGATTTCATCTAACTTAGCTTGAATAGTTTTATATAATGGTACTGAGCATTTCATTATTATATAAATTAGTAGTGCTAATAATGGTGCTGTAATTATAAATATTATTGATAGTTTAAGGTCAATCATCATTGCCATAATGATTGCGCCTATGATTAGAAATGGTGCTCTTATTGCTAGTCTTATTATTCTTGCTATTCCTACTTCTATTTGATTTATATCATTAGTCATTCTTGTTATTAGTGATCCTATTGATTGATTGTCTAGTTGTTCATAACTCAACTCATTTATATGGTGATATAGATCAGCTCTTAAATTTGTTCCAAATCCTTGTGAAGCTATTGCTGCACTATACTGACATATAAATGAAAAGAGATAGCCTAGACTTCCTAGTACTATCATTATTATAATCATCTTATATACATAATCCATATCTTTATTTATTAGTCCTACATCTATAATACTTGCTACGACTAATGGTATTATTAATTCAAAGATTGCTTCTAATAATTTAAATATTGGTCCAACCACACAATATATCGCATATGGTCTTAAATATTTTTTAAGTTTAATCATCTTATAATCCTCACATTCTTATAAACTAAAAATAAACTAACAATAAACTTACAATAAACTTACAAACCGCTTAATTCTCCCTTGGAATGGGCCTTAATGAATATCCCCTAGTATTTTACCACGTATTCATATATAATATTAATATTATATATGTATACGTTATATAATTATAATGTATAGGAGGACTTATGGATATAAAACAAATGATATACTTCAAAAGTATAGTAGATGAAGGATCAATAAGTGCAGCTGCTAAAGTATTACATATTGCACAACCAGCACTATCTAATTCATTATCTACACTAGAAAAAGAACTAGGAATTAAGTTAATGACAAGAGGAAGCCGAAATATTACACTTAACGATGCAGGATTACACTTATATGAGAAAGCAAGTGCAATATTATCATTACAAGCATCAACAGTAGCTGAGTTAAAATCTATATCAACAGGAAGAATAGGAACAATCAAACTAGGAAGTGTAAGTTCAAGTTGTGCAGCACTATTAACAAACAATATATGTGAATTTATAATTAATAATAGAGATATACACTTTGAAATACATGAAGGAAATACTTATCGACTACTACAATATATAGAAGATAATATAGTTGATATAGCAATAGTAAGAAGTCCCTTTAGAATTGAACCATACAATTACATTCCATTATTAGAAGATAAAATGGCAGTTGTAGCTACTCAATCTTATTTAGAAAGCAGTGTAGAAAAAATAACAATGAGTGATCTAGCAAATAAACCATTAATTATATATGGAAGATTCTTAAAGTTACTAAATGAAACATTCGAAAAACATAAAGTTTGTCCTACTTATATATGTATAAATGAAGATGCTCGAACTTCAATCCAATGGGCAAGTAAAGGTTTAGGTATAGCTATAGTACCTTATTCAATAGCTAAACAAAACAATAATTCAGAAATAATTATTAAGGTGATTGATGAACAAAGTTTAGAAACAAATGTTTATGCTATATGGAGAAAAAACTCATACCTAAATCCATGTACACAAAGGTTTATTGAAAGTCTAAGAAATAATAAAAAAGATTGAATTCTTTTAGAATTCAATCTTTTTTAGTCTAGAGCAATGTAAGGCATAATCTTACGATATACAGAAGATATTGGTAAACCTACTATATTAAAGTAATCACCTTTTATTGCTTTAACTAATAAAGCTCCCTTACCTTGAATTGCATAAGATCCTGCTTTATCCATTGGTTCACTAGTACCTACATACCAGTTAATTAAATCATCATCTAAATCAAAGAAAGTAACTTCACTAACTACATGAAATAAGTCACGCTTATTTTCACTTAATATAGCAACTCCTGTTATAACCTTGTGTGTTTTTCCAGAAAGTTTTTTTAACATATTAAATGCATCTTCATCATCTTTAGGTTTACCTAATACTTCATCATCAATTACAACAACAGTATCAGCTCCTAATATAACATCACCTAGAAAACTCTCCTGAACATTTTGAGCTTTCTTTAAAGCAACATCTTCTACAGCTTTACCAATAGGCAAATTTAAATCAATAAACTCTTCACATGTACTACCCTTTGCGATAAAGTTAAAATCCGTACTTGCAAGTATTTCTCTTCTTCTTGGAGACTCACTAGCTAAAATAATTCTTTTCATATCATAATTCTCCTATCCTATATAGTGATGCTTTTTCACCTTATATAAAGCACAAGCAAATAAAGCAACAAACATAATACCAAAACTAATAACAACTCTAAAGACTAATTTAAAGAAAACTGACTCTTCTAATATATTAATCATTATACTATTATTTGGATCTAATAACCATAAATCATTCCTAAACAATAACTTATGAAAGTTAATCCAAAAAGCATCAAAATCAACATAAGCCCACCCACCAATAAACACCATAACTATTAGAAAGCAAAGAGCTACTCTAATAAATTGATAGCATAAACAAAGCAAGTTTTCCTTAAACATACTTTTATTTTTAAATAAATAGACTAATAGTATAACACTACTTAGTATTAATACTATTCTAAGATTTAATACATTATGATATAAATTAGCAACATCAACCATATGTTGCTTCTCCCTTAATGTATAAACCTCTTTAATCTCATTATTAATTGGAAGTTCTAAATCAATAGATTCAATATCATTATGAAGATAATCAAGTAATACTATCATCGCTTGATATGTATCACTTTCACTCATCATAACTTTATTAGCACTATCATTAGATATCAATTCCTCTTTATAAAACCTAGTATTAAAGCAGCATACATCCACACTAGTAATTAATAATACTAATAACAAAGCTATTGAAATATAGCTACTTAATAATTTATTAATGTTTATTTTCATAGACGCTCCTTAATACTTTGGTATTGTAACATAAATCACTATAAATGTATAAAGATATTATGCAAAAGTTTATGCAAATATTGTTAATTATAGAATAATTAGTCAGCACTAAAATCTCTATAATGCTCTAATTCAGATAGTGTTGCTAAATTTTGAATAGGATTATCTTCTAATCTTAATTCATATAGATTTAGTAAATCTTTTAATGGTTCTACATCTATTATGTAATTTCCTTTTAATCCTAAACCACTTAAATATTCTAAATGTCTTAATGGAGTTAAATCTATAATAGAGTTATGATCTAATCTTAA
>JAVXTN010000131.1:822-3402 GCA_036642635.1 Erysipelotrichaceae bacterium | reverse complement strand
AGGTAATAGTGTAATATATATAGCTATAGATAATAAACTATCAGGTATTATAGCTATAGGGGATGAAATAAAACATAACGCTAAATATGTAATAGAACAACTACATAGTATGCATAAACACATAATACTTCTAAGTGGAGATCATAAACAAAGTGTCAAAGCAATAGCTAATAAACTTAACATAGATGAATTCCACGCAGAAGTAAACCCTATAGAAAAAGGTAATATAATAGATAAACTAAAACTGAATAAAAATAATATAGCTATGATAGGTGATGGCATCAATGATGCTATCGCCCTAAGTAAAGCTAATATAGCAATAGCAATAGGAAGTGGAAGTGATCTAGCAATAGAATGCGCAGATGTAGTATTAGTAAAAGATAATTTAGAAGACGTATTAAAAGCATTTAGATTATCTAAAAAAACAATAAGGAATATACATCAAAACTTATTTTGGGCATTCTTTTATAATACATTAGGAATACCAATAGCAGGAGGACTACTATATATATTTAAAGGACCATTACTAACACCAGTATTAGCAGGAACAGCAATGGCATTAAGCAGTATATTTGTAGTAGGAAATGCATTAAGATTAAATAAGTTTAAATAGAATAAATATTATATGATATAATAGTTAAGAGGTGATAATATGAAAGATATAATACTATTAAAAGATTTAGAATGTCAAAACTGCGTAAATAAAATATCTAATGCATTAGAAGCAGCAAATATAGATTTTGAAATATCATTAGCAAATAAATACGTAGTAATAAACGGAAATAAAGATATGTTAGCATTAGCTAAAAAAATTATAGAAGAAACAGTATTCAATATTCTTTAATACTATAAATAGTAATAGAAATAAAACTAGCTAAACCAATAATAAAATTAAAAAAACTATTGCTACTCAATATAGATATATTGAGTAGCTTTTCTATACTATAAAAGATAGAGAAGATTATTATAATAGCTAAAGAAGACTTTTGAAGTTTATTCATTATATCACCCTTATAATTTATGAAAGAAATAATAATTTATGCATGATATAAAGAAACAAAGCATAAAGTAAAGGGAGGTGAAAAGATGAAAACAAAGATAATTGCTGAAATAGGAATAGTAGTTTTAGCAATAGCATTAATTATTGGATTAAAACCTAAATCATTTGACAAACAATTAAGTAAAGCAATGAAAGGAATGAGTTCTTATACACTAGAAGGGGAAATGGAATTAATAAAAGGAGAAGATACTAAAAGCTATATTATACAAGTATCTTATTTAGATGATAAAGATAAAGATAATTATAAAGTAAGTTTATTTGATAAAAATTTAAATCAAGAACAAGTAATATTAGCTAATAAAAGTGGAGTATATGTAGTGACACCTAGTTTAAATCAAATATTTAAATTTGAAGGAGATTGGCCAATGAATTCTCCTAAACCATATCTATTACAAACAATGTTAGATGTAGTAGAAAATGATAAAGCAGTAATAAAGAAAGAAAGTGATGGATACTTAGTAAGCAGTGAAGTAAGCTATGCAAATAATAAATCATATACAAGACAAGAAATGCTATTTGATAAAGATACTAAAATTAAATGGGTACAAATATATAATAAAGATAATGTAGCAGAATTAAAATTAGTATTTAATAAAGTAGAATATAATAATGAATTAAAAGAAGAATTCTTTAAAGAACCTAGTAATTTAGAAAAGAGTGAAAGTAAAGAAACTATAAGTAAAGAAGATTTACCAATGTATCCAGTAGAAGTGTTTAATGCACAATTAAGTAATGCTAGTGTAGTAGATAATGAAGATGGAGTTAAACATATATTAGATTTTAAAGGAGATAAGAGTTTTACAGTAATAGAAAAGATTAAAGAGGTAAGTAAAGAGACTCAAAGTGTAGTAATGGGAGGAGTATTAGTAGATTCTATGGATGTTATAGGGGTATATGATGGAAATAGTATGAGTGCTATAAATAATAATTTAGAAATAAGTGTATTTTCAGATGAGTTAGATCCACAAGAAATGTTAAGTGTAATACAAAGTATGCAAGTATCAGTGATGAAGTAAAGAATGATGGTTAATCGAGGAGATGTATATTATGCTGATTTATCACCTATTGTAGGAAGTGAACAAGGAGGAGTAAGACCAGTAGTAGTAATACAAAATGATAAAGGGAATACTTATTCAAAAACTATAATAATAGCACCTATATCAAAAAAGATGAGTAAACCACCATTACCAACACATGTTATATTTGCAGATGAAGCATTAGACTATGTATCAATGATATTATTAGAACAAGTAAGAACGATAGATAAGAAGAGATTAACTACATGGATATGTAAGCTAGATATAGATACAATGGAGAAGATAAATGAAGCATTAAAAATAAGTTTAGGATTATAAAGTGCGTAAAGCACTTTTTTTAAATATTAGGAATAAAAGACTTGTCAAAGACAGTTTTACATGGTAGAATATACAAGCGTTAAAAAGTTCAGCATGGAGAAGTACTCAAGCGGCTGAAGAGGTGCCCCTGCTAAGGGTATAGGTCGGGAAACTGGCGCGAGGGTT
>JAVXTN010000131.1:0-764 GCA_036642635.1 Erysipelotrichaceae bacterium | reverse complement strand
GAATCTCTCAAATAAACGTTCGGATATTTTTAAAATTATATAACAACAATTGATACCAACTTAACTATAGAGATATTTCTCCCACTAAAAAACAATGCAGTTTACATTCTTTTTCATTTTTCTATAAGCTAATAAATGATTTAGTGACTTATTCTCCATACTTCTTTAAAACGTTTTATATAGAAGCATTCCTCTGCATACTTCCTATAGTTAACCAAATACTAAAACAAATCACTAATCCATAATTCTATATTGAAAAGATAAGGTTTTATGCCCTTATCTTTTTAATGAATAATACAGACATTATAGATTCTTTAAAAATAAAAAGAACATGTTTTCTTCTTACTCAGCCCAAAGTAATTATTTACTAATATCTATATACTCAAGCTTACTCTAATTGCATTATCAATTTTATCAACTGTTATATTATCTAATGTACATATCCATTGTCCTAATCTTTTTTTATCAATAGTCCTTAACTGCTCGCATAAAATCATTGAAACATAACTCAGTGAGTTATCGCTAAATACAACATGCGTTGGAATAGGTGGTTTCGACATTTTTTTAGAAATGGGAGCAATGATAATAGTTTTTGAATATCGATTGCCTTTATCATTTTGAATTACTACAACAGGTCGAACACCTCCTTGTTCACTACCAATTACAGGTGATAAATCAGCGTAATATACATCTCCTCGACGTATCATTATTTCATCACTGCGACTTGAATACTATTAATTACCACCATCATTTCCTCAGGGCCT
>JAVXTN010000130.1:2449-3447 GCA_036642635.1 Erysipelotrichaceae bacterium | reverse complement strand
TCCTATAGATGAAGAAAGAATAGAATATACATATAGTTATTTAAAAGGATATAAAAGAATATTTAAAGAATTATATAATAATTTAGAAAAGAAAGAAATGCTACCATTACTATTTGATATAGAAATGCCATTAACTAAAGTATTATATGAAATGGAAGAAAATGGAGTATGTGTAGATGCTAATATATTAGCATCTATAGCAAAAGACTGTGAATTTAAAATTAATAATTTAGAAAAAGAAATATATGATCTAGTAGGACATTCATTTAATATTAATTCACCTAAACAATTAGCAGAAGTACTATTTGATGAACTTAATATACCTACAACTAAAAAAAGATCTACTAGTATAGACATCCTAAATAAGAATATAGATATTCATCCTATTTTTAAACTAGTTATTGAACATCGTAAATACTATAAGTTATATAGTACATATGCTATAGGATTAAGTAAACATATACAAAAAGATAATAAGATACATACTATATATAAACAATGCTATACACAAACAGGAAGATTATCTTCAGTAGAACCTAACTTACAAAATATATCTGTAAGAAATGAAGAAGGAAGAGAAATAAGAAAAGCATTTAAAGCAAGTCCTGGATGTGTATTGTTAGGTAGTGATTATTCTCAAATAGAATTAAGAATATTAGCACATATGGCTAATGAAGATAAAATGCAAGAAGCTTTTAATAGTTATGAAGATATACATACATTAACTGCTAGTAATATATTTAATGTTAGTATAGAAGAAGTTAGTAATGTTATGAGAAGACAAGCTAAAGCTATTAATTTTGGAATAGTTTATGGAATGAGTGTATTTGGGTTATCAGAACAATTAAATATAAGTAATTATGATGCTAAAGAATTTATAGATAAATATAATGAAACATATCCTAATATAGAAAAGTTTATGAATGAAACAGTAGAGTTTTGTGAAAAGAATGGATATGTTAAAACAATGTTTAATCGAAGAAGAGATATAAAAGAAA
>JAVXTN010000130.1:345-2439 GCA_036642635.1 Erysipelotrichaceae bacterium | reverse complement strand
TATTAAATCTATAACTAAAGAAAAATACTTAAACTTTGTAGAGAAAAAATACAACAATAATCTGCATTATAAGCATGTTGAAAATAAATTAAAGTATTATAATCCTGAAAATGAGGAATTAGATGGCCAAAGAATAAAAGAAATAAATGAAAAAGGATTTATGAAAAAAGAATTTGGGAAAAGAGCAGCAATGAATGCACCAATACAAGGGACTGCTGCTGATCTAATTAAAGTAGCTATGGTTAAAGTTAATGAAGAAATACATAAACGTAATTTAAAATCTAAGATGATATTACAAATACATGATGAATTAATATTTGATGTAGATAAGAGTGAAATAGAATTAATGAAAGAAATAGTTAAAGATAGTATGGAAAATGCTATGGTACTTAAAGTACCTTTAGTTGCTTCACAATCTATAGCTGATACTTGGTACGATTGTAAATAATGCCAGAATTAGCAGAAGTAGAAACAGTAATAAGAACTCTAGAACATCAATTAGGTAATAAAAGAATAAATTCAGTTGATGTATATTATGATAAAATGATTGATAATATGACATCAACTGAATTTAAAGATAAATTAGAGGGAGAAATAATATTAAATTATAAAAGGATAGGTAAGTATATTGTTATAGAGACTAGTCATTATAATTTGGTTGTACATTTAAGGATGGAGGGTAAATTTTATATTATGGGGAGTATGGATAGGATAGCTAAACATACTCACGTAGTATTGAGGTTGGATGGGTGTAGTTTACATTACAATGATACTAGGAAGTTTGGTAAGATGTATCTTTATGATAAAGCTATTCCTTTAATGAGTACTAATGCTTTTAAACATGTTGGTTTAGATGTGTTTGATTCTTTATTAGATACTACTTATTTGATTAAGAGTGCTAGTAAAAGAAGTACTAGTATTAAAGCTTTTTTACTTGATCAGAGTGTAATGGCTGGTGTAGGTAATATTTATGCTGATGAGATTTGTTTTGCTTGTAAGTTACATCCAAGTACTAGTCTTAAAGCATTAGATGATAGTGATTATGAAGCTATATTACACCATACAAGAAGAATACTTAAAGGAGCCATAAAAGCTGGAGGAACTACAATACGAAGCTATACAAGCTCGCTAGGAGTATCAGGACGCTTTCAATTAGAACTTAAAGTACATAGTAGAGAAAACCAAGCATGCTATGTATGTAATACTACTATAAAGAAGATAAGAGTAGCAGGAAGGGGAACAAGTATATGTCTAACATGTCAAAAACTAAAACAACCAAAATAGCAATAACTGCTAATATTGGATGTGGGAAATCTACAATATCACGCATACTAAGAAATAAAGGCTATACTGTATATGATACTGATAAAATATCTAATGAATTAACAAAGAAGGATGGTGACGCTTATCCTCTACTTGTTCAAGCCTATCCTAATACGCTAAGTGAAACATTAGAAATAGATCATAGTAAATTAGCTAATATATGCTTTAATAATAGGCTTGAACTAAGTAGATTAGAAAGTATCTTACATCCCTTAATATTGAAGGAGATGTTAAAGCTTATGGAGGGATGTAAGGATAAGCTAGTATTTGTAGAAGTACCTTTATTATATGAAGTTAAATGGGATAAGTACTTTGATGATGTATGGTTAATAAATACTAAAAGTGATATTGTAATTAAACGTTTAATAGAAAGTAGACATATGACTAAAGAACAAATACAAGCAAGATTAGCAAATCAAATGCCTATAGAAACTAAACTATTAAAGAAGAATAAAGTAATAAATAATGATGGAAATGAAGAAGAACTTTGTAAAGAAATAGAATCTATGTTACATTTATATTAGGAAGGTGATCTAATGATAGAGATAAGTAATGAACTTAAGCTAATAGTTAAGAATAATTTAAGTGCTTCAGACAATAATACTTTATTATTATTGTATCATCCACTTATAGGTAGTGATGCCTATGTTTTATATAATTTATTATATTTATTAGCTACTAGTAATGTAAAAATAAAGAATCATCGTTATATTAAAGAAATAACAAACTTTAGTATGTTACAAATAGAACAAGCAAGAATCATCCTTGAGC
>JAVXTN010000130.1:0-335 GCA_036642635.1 Erysipelotrichaceae bacterium | reverse complement strand
TGCTTGTTCGTAGTTACACATCCAATGATAGTTATATCTACGAAATATATCCACCAATGAAAGCTAACAACTTTTTAGCTAATGATATATTTGGTAGATTATACCAAAAGCAGAAGGGTAATTCAGTCCTACTACAAACTAAAAAGTACTTTAGTTGTGATGATGAAATACCTTCTGATTACATCAATATTACTTCTAAAATTGATAATCTAATAAAAGATGACTGGATTCAACAAGATGAAGAAATATTTAATAATAATCAAGCTAAATTAAAAAATAAAAGTAATTTAGAAATGCCAATAAGTTTTAATACTAAAGCATTTTTAAAACAAGTA
>JAVXTN010000129.1:0-3490 GCA_036642635.1 Erysipelotrichaceae bacterium | reverse complement strand
AGATGTAACATTAGCAAGTATTGCGGGAACTCTAGCAGTATGTAAAAATGGTGCAGGAGTCGACTTTAGTGAAGAAGAAGCATTAAAAATCTTAAGTGAAGAAACTATTGAAATTAACATAGATATGAAACAAGGAAATGATAAAGCAACAGCTTGGGGTTGTGACCTAACATATGACTATGTTAAAATAAACGGAGATTACAGAACGTAAAAGAGGAAACATTATGAAAATTTCAGATACTGATAAAGCAAAGACAATTATTACAGCATTACCATATATACAAAAATACCATGATAAAGTGGTAGTAATTAAATATGGTGGAAATGCTATGATAGATGAAGATCTTAAAGAAGCAGTTATGAGTGATATAGTTTTATTATCTATTGTAGGTATTAAAATTGTATTAGTACATGGAGGCGGACCAGATATAAATTCGATGTTAAGTAAACTTAATATAGAAAGTAAATTTATTGATGGATTAAGATATACAGATAAAGAAACTATGGAAGTAGTTCAAATGGTCTTAGCAGGTAAGGTTAATAAAGATCTAGTATCATTATTATTAAAGCATCAAGGAAATGCCGTTGGACTATGTGGAATAGATGGTAATATGATACAAGCAGAAAAACTACAGACTAAAGAAGACTTAGGTTATGTAGGTAATATTACTAAAGTAAATACTGATGTAATTAAACATGCTTTAGATAATGGTTATATTCCAGTAATATCAACAATTGGACGTGATGAAGAAGGTAATGTTTATAACATTAATGCAGATATAGCAGCAAGTGAAATAGCAGCTAGTTTAGGAGCAGAAAATGTATTACTATTAACTGATATTAGAGGATTATTGAAAGATAAAGATGATGAATCTACTTTAATATCTCAAGTTAAAGTTTCTGAAGTTCCACTATTAAGAAATCAAGGTATAATAAGTGGAGGAATGATTCCTAAAATTAATTGTTGTGTAGAAGCAATAAGAAGAGGAGTAGGGAAAGCAGTTATTATAGATGGAAGAATACCACATGCTATATTAATTGAAATACTATCTGATGAAGGAATAGGAACGATGTTTTCATAAGGAGGTAAATTATGAAATTTGAAGAAATAAAAAAGAATGATCAAGAATATGTAATGAATACTTATGGTAGATTTGATATTGCTTTAGAACATGGTAAAGGTGCTAAAGTTTATGATTATGATAATAAAGAATATATAGATTGTGGAAGTGGCATTGGTGTTAATTCATTAGGATATGCTAATGAATTATGGGTAAAAGCAGTTTGTGAACAAGCTGGTAAAATCGCTCATACAAGTAATTTATATTATACTTCGCAATGTGGTCAAGTAGCTAAAAAACTATGTGATAGAACTGGTGGTAAGAAAGTATTCTTTGCTAATTCAGGAGCAGAAGCTAATGAAGGAGCAATTAAAACAGCTAGAAAATATAGTTCAGATAAATATGGAGAAAACCGTTTTGAAATAATTACATTAGTAAATTCATTTCATGGAAGAACTATAACAACATTATCTAGTACTGGACAAGATGTATTCCATAAGAACTTTAATCCTTTTACTAGAGGATTTGTTTATGCAGAAGCTAATAATTTAGATTCTGTTAATGAAATGATGAATGATAAGACTTGTGCAGTACTAATTGAATTAGTTCAAGGAGAAGGTGGAGTTATAGCCTTAGATAAAGAATTTGTACAAGGACTATATAAGTTATGTAAAGAAAAAGATATATTATTGATAGTAGATGAAGTACAAACAGGTATTGGTAGAACTGGTGCTTTATTAACTTATCAAAGATATGAAATTCAACCAGATATAGTTACAATGGCTAAAGGACTAGGTGGAGGTTTACCTATAGGTGCTTTCATGGTATTTGATAAATGTGAAAAAACATTAGGTAAGAGTGATCATGGAACTACTTTTGGAGGTAATCCAATTGTATGTGCGGGAGCTAATGTAGTTTTAGATGTAATAGATGAAGCCTTTGTTAAAGAAGTAATAAAAAAAGGTGAATATATAAATGCTAAAGTAGTTAAAATGCCTCATGTACTAGGAGTAAGTGGTTTAGGACTTATGATTGGTGTTGAGTTTGATGAAACTACTGTTGCAATAGATGTAGTTAAGAAATGTATGGAACAAGGAGCTATATTTTTAACAGCTAAAAGTAAGTTAAGAATGCTACCTCCATTAGTAATAACATATGAAGAAATAGATCAAGCATTACAAATACTTGAAAATGTATTGAAAGGAGCTTAAAATGAAAAACTTTCTAAAATTAAGTGATTGTTCAACAGAAGAAATTATCGACTTATTAGATTTAGCAGATCAACTTAAATATGAAGTAAAGCATGGTATTAAACATCCTATTCTTGAAGGAAAATCATTAGGTATGATTTTTCAAAAATCAAGTACTAGAACTCGTGTTTCTTTTGAAGTTGGTATGTACCAGTTAGGTGGCCAAGCACTATTCTTAAGTAGTAATGATCTTCAAATTGGTAGAGGTGAACCTGTAAAAGATACTGCTCGTGTTTTATCTAGATTTTTGGATGGTATAATGATAAGAACGTTTGACCAACAAGAAGTACTAGATTTAGCTACCTATGGGAATATACCTATTATAAATGGTTTAACTGATTATTCTCATCCTTGTCAAGTATTAGCTGATTTAATGACTATTAGAGAATTTAAAGGTAAACTTGAAGGTTTAAAAATGTGTTATATAGGTGATGGTAATAATATGGCTAACTCATTAATAGTTGGTGGTATTAGAACTAAAATGGAAGTGGCTGTAGCTACTCCTGTTGGTTATGAACCAGCTGCTGATGTTATAGCTTTGGCTAATGCTGAAGGTAAATTTACATTAACTAATGATGTTTATGAAGCAGCTAAGGATGCTGATGTTATATTTACTGATGTTTGGGCTAGTATGGGACAAGAAGAAGAAGCTAAAGTTAGAGCAAAAGCTTTTGAAGGAGTATTCCAAATTAATAAGGAATTGCTTAACGTAGCTAAATCTGATTGTATGGTTCTTCATTGTTTACCAGCTCATAGAGGTGAAGAAGTAACCGAAGAAGTCTTTGAAGCACATGCTGAAGAAATATTTGAAGAAGCAGAAAATCGTCTACATGCACAAAAAGCAGTGATGGTAAGAGTTATGCACACTAAATAGTAAATTTAATATAGAACCTATAAAGAAGATTATATTTATTGAATCTTTCTTTATAGGTTTTTATATTATTTTAATATAAAAATAAATAGTATAAATGCCTTGACACTTTTAATATAAGTGATATTATATATTTAGGTAAAACCTAAAAAGGAGAAATATATGAAACGTAAAATTCTAATTGTCTTATCATTGCTTTGTTGCTTTTCTATTGGTGTTAAAGTAGGATGTATATAATATGAAAAAATAATTGTTTTAGTTGCTTTTATAATAATGTTAACGGGTTGTTCAAGTAATAAACAAGATAC
>JAVXTN010000128.1:0-3502 GCA_036642635.1 Erysipelotrichaceae bacterium | reverse complement strand
CCTCTTATCATATGAACATTTAATAAACATGAACAATTCAATACTAGTTTAGAACGAGGAATAAAGCTTATATAGACTAACATCTTAGAATATCCATCAATTTGTATATAGGTTTCTATTGCACTTATTTGATGATTGGTTTCAATAGTTTGTATCATTAGTAATTGTATGCTACAGTTTTTATAATATTCATAATAGTATTCATCTAAAAATATAATAGGTTTATCATTAAACATTACTAGATTACCTGTATCTAAATAGCCTTTAATTCTTTTATTTATAGTACATAACTCTACACTATATATATAAGATTTAATAACTAAATATTCTCCATAACAGTAGTGTAATAGTAGTGCTGTAAGGATCATAACTATCCAATATATAATAATTGTATAATCATTTATAGGACTTGCGTAGGTAAATAAATGTAAACTATTACCTAGCAGCGTATACATACTAAGATTTAATAGTATATAGGTACTTATTGCTACAATGTAAGTTTTTATATTATTCTTAAATAGTAGTAGCGTGGCTAGTATACTTAATATAATATAAAAATATATACTTCCTTTGAAATAACTTAATGATACTATTAGTGCGTTAATTATTGAGTATAGCATAATCTTTTTTAGTTTAAGTGGTTTCGCACTTACATACATACCTATCATACATGAATTTAGCATTAATAAAAATGCTGTTATAAAGATTGTTTCTACATAGCTTTCCATTTCTTTTCCTCTTCATTATAATACTCTAGTTATTGTAAAATAAATGTCGATTCTTCATTTAATGGGTATAAAAAAAAGCGAATATTATTCGCTTTTTAGAACCATTTAAAGTTTCCAAATAAATCTTTATAAACGTCTAAACGATCTTCTTGAATTAAGTATGCTTTTAGTTCACCTTCATCAACATATGTTAATGAATATTTAGCAGCTCCTAAATAGCTATCTTTTAGTTTAACAAATTGTTTGTCAGGTAATTGGAAGTACGTAACACGATCTGCCATTAGATATGGGTTATGTGCTAGCGTTATCGCTGACTTTACCATTGGTACTAAACTTCTTGCTAACATTGTACAATCTTTAACAACTAAACTAATCTTCTTTGAAGAATATTTGTCCAAGTAAGGACGATTAAATAGTGCTAACTTTTGTTCTTCTAATGATGGTTTTTTTGCATCATAGCGTTTATAGTTAAACTCTTTATCGTGCTCTTCTTGTTTCCTTTTCTCTTCTTCGGCTCTTTCTTTTTCTTGACGAATACGTTCTGCTTCTGCTTCTACATCTACTTCGTCTTTTCCAGTTATAAACTTAAACATATATAACTCTCCCTTCTTAAAGATGAATATCATTTTATTTCAAAGATAATTGCATTCATCTGTATTACCTTATAAATATAATACCACATAATAGGTATTTTTGCATAGTAATTTCAAAAATTTTCTGATTTAAAGTTATTTATCCAAGTTTCTTTAATAACTTCAAAGTTAGAAGTCGTATTTGCATTGGATGTTGATGGTAAACAGACTACTCTTATCTTTAAATTACCAAAATATCTATTATATACAGTATGTGATTTTTTGCCATTACATACTACTAGTTGTATAGTTGGATTATCTCTAATATATTCTTCAATAGGATTAGGTATAACATTTTTTATTGAACTATCTAAACTTCCAATTCTTTCACACATACCAATACTATCCCAGAGTGCTAAATGATTATCATATATAATATTCTTTTTATCATTATAATTAGATATACTACCTCCATAAATGCACTGCATAATGGTCCAGAATCTATTTAATTTATAAGCATAGTATTCACTTACTTCTAGAGAAGTAAGTGAAGGCATAGAACCTAGTATAAGTATCCTAGGTTCTTTGCTGCTTAAAGGTTGTAAACCTTTAAGCACTATGCTTACCTATAAGATCATATGCTAAGGCTTTAGTTACTAAGACGTTTACAAAGGTTCCTAATGGAATATCAATATTACTTTCAAAGGTTATATAACCATCTACTTCATCAGGAGCACTGTTAATACCTCTTCCACGATATCTTTTCTTTAACGCATCTTTAGTTTCTACTAGTACTTCTATAGTTTGTCCTACCATTTTTTCATTGTTAGCTATAGCAATTGTTTTTTGTAATGACATTAACTTATCTAATCTTTCATTTGCTATTTCACTAGGTACTTGATTAAGCATTTCATAAGCTTCTGTATCTTCTTCTCGTGAATATGCAAAGGCACCCATTTGATTCCATCTTATTTCTTTTACAAATTCCATCAGATCATTGAAGGTTTCTTCAGTTTCATTAGGAAACCCTACAATAAAAGTAGTTCTTAAAGTAGGATTTGGGAAGGTTTCCCTAATTTTATTTATCATAGCATGAACACTAGCAATAGTTCCTCGACGATTCATTAATTGAAGCATTTGGTCATTACCATGTTGCATTGGTATATCAAAATATGGTAGTACTTTATTAAGTTTAGCCATACCTTCAATTAATGAATTTTCTATTTCATCTGGATACATATATAGTATTCTAATCCAATGAATACCATCAATATCATTTAATTCTTTTAATAAATCTAATAGTGCCAAACGATCATATAGATCTAGACCATATTTAGAAGTATCTTGAGCAATAAGTACTAGTTCTTTAACACCATTGTTAGCAAGTTCCTTAGCTTCTTTTATTAGTTCTTCCATCGGCACAGATATATTATCACCTCTAATTAAAGGAATTGCACAATATGTACAATTGTTTGAACATCCTTCAGCAATTTTCAAGTAAGCCATCCATGGCTTACTACTAATTAAACGTGTAGTTTTGCCATAGTTAGCACTAATCTTAATTTCTAGTACTTCAGATAAAATTTCATTAATTCTAGGATATTCCTTTATAGTTATAAAACAATCTACTTCTGGAAGTTCCTCAATTAATGATTCCTTGTAGCGTTGAGCTAAGCACCCAGTCACTATCAGTTTTTTACAGTTCTGTTTTTTATATTCAGCCATCTCTAAAATAGTATCAATTGCTTCTTCCTTAGCACTATTAATAAAACCACAAGTATTAATAATAATAGCATCAGCTAAAGAAGGATCACTCACTATATCTATATTAGCACTTTTAAGTAATCCCATAATATTCTCACTATCAACAAGATTCTTACAACATCCTAATGAAATAAAACCTACCTTCATAATACACACCTCATTTTCATTGTTAAGTTTAACATAATTCTTAGTGTTCTTAAAGTGATATACAAAACATATTATTTATCTTTATATATCATAGAATTTCTATAATGAGTAATAGCAACTAAAAATATTATAATTATTAAAGTTATACCTAAACTAACACATAGAGTAGCAGCATTTAAGCTAATATTTAAGTTTAATAAATTCTTTTCAGCTATTAATATTATAATAATATTAAATAGCATTCCTACTATATAAGCTATAGAAAGCATTATTGCTATTTCCATATCCTTA
>JAVXTN010000127.1:0-3503 GCA_036642635.1 Erysipelotrichaceae bacterium | reverse complement strand
ATAAATATTCATATTAAATGTATAGTATGTGTTTGAATTTATTAAGTTCTATGTTAGAATGATTAGGTTTAATAAATTAGTGTTATTATTAAATGATATTAAATTATTAAAGGAATAGTATGTTAAAAGTTTATTAGAACTAAAACAGGCATATTGAAATATTACAAGCAATAAAAGAAATAAATCATTGAATTATGATCAAGTTAGATGCTAAACTATAAGAAGATATAATAGAAAAAGGAACTTAAAGTTTAATAGTGTAGTTATGTTTTACTAAAAGAATATGAATAACTATATTAAATATTAATTAATGATATTGAATTATAATATTAAGAAAGAGGAATAATATGAAGAAAACGATGAAATGGTTACTTAGTATTCTTTCGATTATAGCATTACTAGTAGCTGTTTATTTTATATATCAGATAAAAGTAAATGAGTATATATTGAAGATTCCAACATATAATGTTGAAGTACTACCAGATGAAGCTAAAACTATATATAAACAAGTTAAAGATAAATATGGAGTAGAAATTAAAGTAGTAAATGCTAATTATAAAGATGATATTGTAGATGTTGCTGCAATTGAAGAACTAGATAAAGAAGATATTAATTTATTTTATAAAGAAACTAAAAAAGTAATCGATAGTATGCCTAAAGATATTTTTAATCAGTTTAGTAGATCATTTGTTATATATTATGTAAGTGAAATACAAGTGCCAGGAGCAACTGGTAATGGAGTTGCGGTAGGATATACAATACAAAGTAAACAAATAAAAACAGTAAATATGTTTATAAGTAATAATCATCAAGAAAACTCAATTGTAAATAATACACTTCCAATGACATTAAATCATGAAATGTTCCATGTAATAACAGCAGTGCATACATTGGATAAAGCAGGAATAGAAGCTTTAAACCCAACAGGATTTAGTTATGGAGATAATAATCAAGAATACTATAGAAAATACATGAGTTACTTTGTAACACCATACTCATTATTTAGTTCAACAGAAGATGCATGTGAAATATTTGCTAGTAAAATGGTAAAAGGATTCTACGGATTAGGATCACAAGTAGTTCAAAATAAATGGAAAATTATAGAAAAAGGTCTTGAAAACAGCATAGAAGACAAGGAATTCATCGAGAATATCAAGAAAAACTAAGATATTGGCAACAATATCTTTTTTTTTGACAAAGTTATGTTAAAATTAAGTAAATGAGGTGTTCAAAATGGGAATGAGAAAATTTCTGTTTCGTGCAACAATTATTGGATGTATAATATCTCTCATATTATCTATCCTATATTTCTTTCCATATAGCTATATTAAGTACGATGGTATAGTTAACATTAGAGCAAAAACCACATCAGAAACTGTTCAACTATGCACTGATAATAATAAATGTAACGATTTATTTTTAAAAGGAGTAGATTTAGGAGCAGGTATGCCTGGTGCTTTTCCTAACGACTTTAAGATAAGTGTAGAAGACTATAAAAGATGGTTTACCCAAATAGCAGCAATGCATGCTAATGTAATAAGAGTATATATAATCCAAGATCCTAATTTTTATCAAGCCCTATATGAATTTAATGAAAATAAAGAATCTCCACTATACATTATACATGGCTCATGGATAAATGAAGAAAACATGTTAAGTACAATGAATGCATATGATCCAATGATTAAAGATGTAGCTGAAGAAGACATTAAAACATTAGTAGATATAATACATGGATCTAAGTATGTACCATACTCTAAGGAACATGGACATGGTCGCTACAGTTATGATATATCTAAATATGTATTAGGCTATATTATAGGAGTAGAATGGGATGGAAACTTTGTTAAAAAAACAAATGAACTAAATTCTAGCATCACTAGTTTTGATGGAGAATATTTAAAGATGAAAAAAGGAACTGCCTTTGAAGCCTACTTAGCTAATTTAGGTAATACAGCTATAGCTTATGAAACTAATCGTTATGAAGAGCAAAGATTAATAGCTTTTTCAAACTGGTTACCTACAGATCCATTTATTCAAAAATATGAACCAGCTAAACATAATGATCTAGTTCAGATAAATACAAATAATATTAAACAGAGTGATAAATTTTTAAGTGGTATGTTTGCTAGTTATCATATATATCCTTATTATCCTAATTTCTTAAACTATGAACCAACCTTACAAAGTTATAAAGATACTAATGGAAAGAAGAATAGTTATGCAGGATATCTAAATGCTTTAAAGAATCAGTTAGATATTCCATTAGTAGTAAGTGAGTTTGGTCTTCCTTCTTCTTATGGTATAGCTCATATTGATCGTTCACGTGGTATGAATCAAGGTCAATTAAGTGAAAACGAACATGCAGAAAGAATAGCCACACTATATCAAGATATAGTAAATACCAAATTGGCTGGAGCAATTATATTTGAATGGCAAGATGAATGGTTTAAACAATCTTGGAATACTTTAGCATTTAAGAATCCTGACCAAAATGCTTTTTGGCATGATGCTCTTACTAATGAACAATTCTATGGTTTATTAGCGTTTGATCCAGGTTCAAAAGAAACTTATTATCCTGATGGAAAGTATGAAGAATGGAAAGACTCAGATATCATAACGACTAATGAAGAAAACACTATATATACTAGTAATGATGAAGCTTATGTCTACTTTAGAATACATAATGATAATATAAACTTTAAAGAATCTAATACCTATATTCCTATTGATATTACACCTAAGTCTGGAAGTAGAGATAGTAGCCAATTTGATTTAAAATTCGATCGTTTTATGGACTTCATTATAGAAGTTAAACCTAACGAAAGTAACTTCTATGTTCATACTTATTATGATGATACTTATTATACAGCTGAGGAACTACCATTATTAAAACCATTAGATGATATATTATATCGATATACAGATAACTTTAATATTAAGAACCAATTAATGGAATGGAAAAGTAAATTCACTGTAAAAGGAACTAAACAAGAGATTGAAATACCACTAGAAGTAAAACCTATAGGTAAATTAAAAGAAGGAACAGCTAATCCAAATGATAAAGAATATAATTCATTAGTAAACTACAATATAGGAATACATGATATAGAAATTAGAATACCTTATTTAATGTTAAATATTATGGATCCACCAACTAGTAAAATAGCCGGAGATTTCTATTATAATCAAGGAGCACAACTTATGGATATGGATGAAATGTACATTTCTACTATTATTAAAAATGATATGAAAGTCATTTCTTCTAACGTAAGTAAACCATATAAATTAAAAACATGGAAACAACCAACCTACCATGAACGATTAAAACCAGCTTATTATAAAATGAAAGAAATGTTTTCTAAACAATAAGAAAGGAGAACTATATGAGAGATGAACAGTTACTAATAGCTATAGTACTATTTGTATTAGCAGCTATATATATAATGCTAAATATAATATTATATGTTTATTACCATAGTTATATAAACAATAAAAATACT
>JAVXTN010000126.1:0-3551 GCA_036642635.1 Erysipelotrichaceae bacterium | reverse complement strand
AATAGCTAATGTTATAGTATATCCTTGCCTTGTACAAGGGAATGATGCACCTAAAGATATCATTAGTAAATTAAAGAAAGCAGATGAAGCTAGACATGATATAATTATATTAGCACGTGGAGGAGGATCATTAGAAGACCTATGGGCCTTTAATAATGAAGAACTAGTACGTACTATATTTAAATTAAAAACATTTACATTATGTGGAGTAGGACATGAAAGTGATGTAACACTAGTAGATTATGTATGTGATTTAAGAGGTGCAACTCCTACTGCAGCAGCAGAACTAGCAACACCAGATATAAATGAAGTTGGATATAATATTCAACAAATAAAAAATAAATTAATACAAAACATTAAGCATAGTATAATGATTAATAAAAATAAATATAATTCATTAGCTACAAATAAACTATTAATGAATCCTTTATCAATAGTAGCTAATGATACTATAAGATTAAATATGTTAGAAAAGAGTTTAAATAATTATGCTAAAGATATGAGTTATCAAAGTGATAAACTAGTTAAACTAAAAGAACAAATGATACAACAAATGAATAATATAAAAATGAAACAAACACTACATATCAGCAATGATATACAATTATTAGATGCATATAGTCCATTAAAGATTTTAAGTAGAGGATATTCAATTGTATATCAAAATAATAATATTATTAGAACTACTAAAGATATTAATATAGAAGAACCCATAGATATTAAAATGAGTGATGATACCATTAAAGTAAAGGTAATTAAGGAGAACTAACTATGAAACTAACATTTAAACAAAGTATGAGTCGTCTAGATGAAATCGTTTCTTTATTAGAAAGAAACGAAATAGAATTAGAAGAAGCAATTAAATTATTTGAAGAAGGATTAATTTTAGTAAAGAGTTGTGATACACAATTACATAGCTTTGAAGATAAGGTTAATTCATTATTAGATTCATATGAAGGAGAATCTAATAATGAATAATTTTAATGAGTATTTAGCACATAGCTTAGATCATATAAAAGAATCTAGAGTTAAAGATGCAATGTATTATTCTTTATTAGCTAAAGGTAAACATGTTAGACCTAATTTATTGTTTGAAGTTTTAAAGAGTTATGGTATTAATGAAGAATTAGGACTTAAATGTGCTACTGGTATTGAAATGATTCATACTTATTCTTTAATACATGATGATTTACCTGCGATGGATAATGATACATTAAGACGTGGAGTTAATACTAACCATATTGAATTTGATGAAGCAACTGCAATATTAGCAGGAGATGCACTATTAAGTGAAGCATTTAAATATGCAGTAAGTTCAACTACTGATGCTAATATTAATCAACAAATCGTTTTACAATTTGTTGATTTAGCTGGAGCTAATGGAATGATATTAGGACAAGCAAGAGACTTAGCAGCAGAAGAATTAACAATTACTAATGAAAATGAACTTATAGCTATAGATGAATATAAAACAAGTAAACTATTAATATTAGCCTGTGTATGTGGTGCTTTAATTGCTAATAAACCAGAAGATATTAAAAGTTGGGAAAATATTGGTTTAAATTTAGGTATAGCATTTCAAATACAAGATGATATACTAGATATTACTAGTAGTACTGAAATATTAGGAAAGAATGTTAATAGTGATGTAGAAAATGCTAAAGAAACTTATGTAACATTATTAGGAATAGATGGAGCTAAGAAAAGAGCCCAAGAGCTATATGATTTAGCATTAAAAGAAGTAGCTAGTTTAAATATTCATAGTAGTAGTATTCTAAAGTACTTTAATAACTTAATAGTACGTAAATTCTAAAATATAAAAAAGATTAGTTATTTGCTTTAAAAAGGAGTGTTATTATGAAAGTAGAAGATATAAAGGGACCTGAAGATATAAAAACAATGGATATTACACAGCTTAATTATTTAGCTGCTGATATTCGTAAATTTTTAATTGAAAACGTTTCTAAAACAGGTGGACATTTATCTAGTAATTTAGGAGTTGTAGAATTAACTATTGCATTACACTATGTGTTTAATTCTCCAACAGATAAAATATTTTTTGACGTAGGTCATCAAAGTTATATTCATAAAATACTTACTGGTAGAGCAAACCGTTTTAATACATTAAGACAATATAATGGTATTTCAGGTTTTCAAAAACGTAAAGAAAGTGAACATGATGTTTGGGAAGCAGGACATTCTTCTACCTCTTTATCAGCAGCCTATGGAATGGCTGTTGCACGTGATTTATCTAATGAAAACTATGCTGTTGTGCCAGTTATTGGTGATGGTGCAATGAGTGGAGGAATGGCATTAGAAGCTTTAAATGAAATTGGTAGTGAAAACCGTAATATGATTATAATCTTTAATGATAATAATATGTCTATTAGTAAAAATGTAGGAGCATTAAGTGATGTTTTTACTAGTTTAAGAACAAGTAAGCCATATAATAATTTAAAATCTGATTTGAGTGATGTCTTATCTACATCTAAAATTGGTGAAAGCGTTTTAAATGGAATGAGAACAGTTAAAAATACAGTAAAGAAGAATGTTGTAGAATCTTCATTTTTTGGTGATTTTAATGTTGATTATATAGGACCAGTAGATGGTCTTGATATTAAAGATGTAATTAAAGTATTAAGTATAGCTAAGAAACATAAAGGACCTATAGTTGTTCATGTAATAACACAAAAAGGTAAAGGATATCCATATTCTGAAAATGATACTGATGGAAGATGGCATGGTGTTTCACAGTTTAATCCTGAAACTGGTTTATGTTTATCTAAAACACCAGTTGGACAAGCTTCTTGGTCTTCAATTATATCAGAAGAGTTAGTTACTTTAGCTAAAGAATATAAAGATGTAGTTGCAATAACTCCAGCTATGATAACTGGTAGTAAGCTAGAAAAGTTCTTTGCATTATATCCTGAAAGAGCGTTTGATTGTGGTATTGCAGAAGAACACGCTACGACTTTTGCAGCATCATTAGCTAATAGTGGATATCGTCCTTTCATATCTTTATATAGTAGTTTTTTACAAAGAGCATATGATCAAATAAATCATGATATTTGTAGAATGGATTTACCCGTTATTATTGGGATAGATCGTGCTGGTTTAGTTGGCGATGATGGACCTACTCATCATGGTTTATTTGATATAAGTATATTAAGATCTTTACCTAATATTATACTATCTCAACCAAGTGATGCTTTTGAAGCTCAATCATTACTATATACAGCTTATATGCAAAAAGAACATCCTTTTGCTATTAGATATCCACGAGGTAATATAGAATTTGATTTAGATAAGAAACCTGAATTAATTAAAATAGGTACTTGGACTAAATGGTCTTTTAATAATGATAGTAAAGCTATAGTTATTGCTTATGGATATGATATTAAAAGAATTATTAATAAAGCTGAAGTTAATGAAACTCCTATAAGTGTAATAAATGCACGTTTCTTTAAACCTTTAGATACTGATATGTTAGATCAGATTATTAATTCTAAACTACCAGTAATTATATATGAATCTGATATCGAGGCTGGAGG
>JAVXTN010000125.1:0-3557 GCA_036642635.1 Erysipelotrichaceae bacterium | reverse complement strand
CCTCCTCTTAATCCATATTCTTGTTGTCCTCCATTAATTATTGGCATTAATTCTATAATATTCTTTTTATATAGTATTCCACTTCCTTTTAACCCATATATCTTATGGGCTGAAAAGCTTGCCATATCTATATAACTTAAATCTATTTCCATCTTTCCTAGCATTTGTACTGCATCCATATGTACTACTGCTCTACTATTATTATGTACATATTCTGCTATCTCTTTTATAGGTTGTATTGCTCCACTTTCATTATTTATTCCCATAATACTCACTAATATTGTATCTTCTCTTAAGTATTTCTTTAGTTCTTCTAACTCTACTTGTCCTTTACTATTAGTATTTAATAGTGTTATTTCATATCCAAATTCTTCTTTTAGTTGTTTTAACGCATTAAATATACTAGAGTGTTCTACCCTAGTACTTATAATGTGTTTACCTCTTTTTTTATTTTTAAATGCATATCCTTTTATTGCTAAATTATTTGCTTCACTTGCTCCAGATGTAAATATAATTTCTTCACTTTTAACTTTAAGTAATTTACTTATACTTTCTCTGCTTTGTTTTTGTAGCATTTCTACTTTCATTCCTAGATCATGCATTGAATCTGCATTAGCATAGTATTCTTTTAATAATCTAGTATATGTTTCTAATACTTCTTCATTTAATGGTGTTGTTGATGCATAATCTAAATATATCATATACTCCTGCTTTCGTTCTTTTCGTTATTTAATATTCCTGGATTTTCTTTTATTAAGTTTTCATATGATCCTGGGTGTAATTTTTCTATTGCTTGTATTGCTATCTTTAATGATTTAGTGTATTGTCCATTTCTAAAGCATAGTTCAGCTCTTGTTAGTTCTGAATCTATTTCACTATAGCTTGATCTGTATCTATTTCCAAATACTATAGTGTTTTCTACCATGTTAGCCATTCCTACTAAATTATTTACATTATTATATAGTGTATATATATAATCTATTGCTGTTCTTATTTTTTCATTTAGTGTTTTAACTTCTAATGGTGTTATGTTTAATAATGTTTTAATATCATGTATATATAAATTTGCTTCATTTATATCTTGATCATATTTAACATCTACTGATGGTAACCTGAATTTAACTATTTTTACTTTTATTTCATTTACTATTAATTGTAGTTTTACTAGTTGTTTTTTAGCTCTATCTTCATCACTACATGCATTAGCTAGTTTATCACTCATTGTTTCTACTTTAATCATTAGTTCTGCTTCATCACTTGCTAGTTCTCTATAGGCTATAACTACTGTTGTATAAGGTACTGTAGCACTCATTATAGTTTGTTCTAGTTTTCTTTTATCACTGTTTAATTGGTCTAACTCAGTGTCTGTAATTGTTAACTTTTGATTCCAGTCTTCAAATCCAAATCTTTCACATACTCTTAGATATGTTTTTTTATTTTCTTCTATTTTCTTATTTACTTCTTTTATTTTTTCATATAGTTGTTCTGTATTGCTACTTACTTCTTCAAATGCTTTTTCTTCTGAGCATATTTGTGTATGTAGTTGTGATAATCTTACTTCGCAATTATTTAAATCTTCTTCTACATTATCTAATATTCCTGTTCTTAACTTATTTAAGTCTTCTTTAAGCATGTCTGTTATTACTTCTAGGTTCTTTTCTACTTCTACGTGTTGTAGATATACTCCTTTATTTTTAAACTGAGCATATTCGAATCCTACTTCATCTATTGTTCTTGGTAATACTCCTTTTGCTTTTTCATATAGTTCTGGTAATGCACTTACTAATATATTTAATTCTGTTAATTTATTGCTTATTTCTATTTGTTGATCTGCTGCTTTATTAAACTCACTTGCAAACATCCATTCTTCAAATAATGAAAACATCTTTTCTATTCCTGTAATTGTTGTTTCTAGGTATTCATCACTTTGTTGGTATGTTGCCATCTTTTCATATATTTCTCTTTTAAGATTTCTAAAGCTGTCTTTTAATAAATTAATTTGTTCTCTTTGTTGATTTTCTTGTTCTAATACTTTTTCTAAGAATAAATTTAGTTTATTTACATTTATTTCACACTTATCAATGCTTTCTGCTAGTGTCTCTAATAGTTCATTTGCTGCTTTTGCTTTTCTTTCATATAATAGATCATCTATTTCAGCTAGTTCAACACTGCATTCTTTTAATTCTTCTTGAGCTGCATCAAAATCATTTTTACATTGTTCTACTTGTGCTTGAACATCATTATTTACTCTTGATAATGCTACTGCTTTATTAAACTTAAATGCTAATGGTATTCCTTTTACTCCATTATATCTTAATTCTAATTCTACTAATTCTTTTCTTGCTTTTTTTACTTTCATCATATGCATAGCAAAAGTAATTCCTATGATGATTCCTATTGCCACAAATATGATTATAACTTTATCTAATGGAACGTTATTTTTTAGTTCATTTATAATGTTTCCCATACTGACACCTCGCTTATTAATATTGTAACATATTTTACTGCATTTTTTCATATTAATTTGACTTTTATTAGTTATTTTGTTATAGTAGACTAGCGTCAAAATGATGGCAGCTTATGAAGTCATTCAATAAGCGTTAATAACGAATTTATTCGGGGTATCTAGTAGCTTGCTGCAATAAGTGAAGGTATCGTAGGTATTAACACACTGGATGAAGATTCATACCTGTTGTTGTAACGCTTTTTAAGCCATCAACAATAAAGGAGTGATATTATGGCAAGAATTAATGGACCAGTTTGGAAAGTTTCTCGTCGTTTAGGTTTCTCAACATTAGAAACTGGAGAAGAACTTTTAAAACGTCAGTATGCACCAGGTCAACACGGACCTACAAGAAGAGTTAAATTAACTAACTATGGTTTACAGTTAAGAGAAAAACAACGTATTAGATTTATGTATGGTATTAACGAACGTCAATTTTACAACACTTTTATCAAAGCTAGTAAGATGAAAGGTGTTAAGGGTGATAACTTCTTATGTTTATTAGAATCACGCTTAGACAACGTAGTTTACCGTATGGGATTATCTAGAACACGTCGTGGAGCTCGTCAATTAGTTAACCACGGTCATATCTTAGTAAATGGTAAAAAAGTAGATATTCCTTCTTACACTTGTAAGATTGGTACTACTATTGAAGTTAAAGAAAAAGCTAAGAGCTTAGCATGTATTGCTGATGCACTTGATGCTAACGTAACTTTACCAGCTTACGTAACATTCGATAAGGATGCTAAGAAGGGTACTTATGTACGTCTTCCAGAACGTAGCGAACTTAACCAAGAAGTAAACGAACTATTAGTAGTAGAATTCTACAACAGATAGTAACTATATTTCCAAAAAAAGTACTGACCTAGTCAGTACTTTTTATTATATATAAAAGGATTAGCTTCGCTAATCCCTCCTTATTGTTTATTATTTAATCTCTATCCTCTTTACTACTAAACTACTTACATATCCTGCTATCGCACTTATCACTAGCACTAACATTGGTGCTACCAATAAATACCCACCAACATTTATAAAGAACTCATCTTTAAAT
>JAVXTN010000124.1:1850-3576 GCA_036642635.1 Erysipelotrichaceae bacterium | reverse complement strand
AGATAGCACATTGCCAGGTAATTAGTTCATCCATAGGATGAACTTTTTTTTATGTAAAAATATGTGTAACTTTGTGAAGTTAATAAATATCCTTAATAAACTTGAACTCTCTGTACAAATGTAGTAAAGTTAAAAAGTAGTTAAGGGCTTTCAAAAGCCAAAGGAGAACGAATATGCAAAGATTCACTTTACCAAGAGACTTATATTTTGGAGAAAATGCTTTAGATTATTTAAAACAGCTTGATGGTAAGAAAGCCGTTCTTGTTTTAGGAGGCGGTTCCATGCGACGCTTTGGATTTGTAGACAAGGTTCTAGCAAATCTAAAGGAAGCTAATATTGAAGTACAATTAATTGAGAATGTTGAACCAGATCCTTCTGTAGAAACAGTAATGGCTGGTGCTAAAACTATGTTAGAGTTTAAGCCTGATTGGATTATTGCGATGGGAGGAGGAAGCCCAATTGATGCTGCTAAAGCTATGTGGGTATTCTATGAACACCCTGAATCAACATTTGAAGAGATTACAGTTCCCTTCTCATTCCCTAAACTTAGAAATAAAGCACACTTCTTGGCTATTCCTAGTACTTCAGGTACAGCAACAGAGGTAACTGCTTTCTCAGTTATTACAGATTATTCTACTGGTGTTAAGTGGCCTTTAGCTGACTTTGAAATCACACCAGATGTAGCCATTGTAGATCCTTCATTAGCAGAAACAATGCCTAAACAACTTACAGCTCATACAGGTATGGATGCTCTAACTCATGCTATTGAAGCTTATGTAGGTACTATACATCAACCTTTTACAGATCCATTAGCATTAGAAGCAATTAAATTAGTATTTGAATATCTACCAGCATCTTATGCTGGTGATAATAAAGCTAGAGAAACTATGCATTATGCTCAATGTATGGCAGGAATGGCCTTCTCTAATGCATTATTAGGAATAGTACATTCTATGGCTCACAAAACAGGAGCAGCATTCGATACAGGACATATTCCACATGGTTGTGCTAATGCAATCTATCTTCCATATGTAATTAAATTCAATGCTAAAGCAGATACAACTAGATATGCAGCAATTGGAAAATTCTTAGGAATGAGCGGAACAGACACAGAAATAATTAATGAATTATGTATAAAGATTAAACAATACAATAAACAAATGGAAATCCCTAATGATCTTAAGGAATTCGGAATCAACGAAGAAGAATTCCTAAGAAAAGTAGATAAAATTGCTAAACTAGCTATAGGTGATGCATGTACAGGAACTAATCCTAGAATCCCAACTCAAGAAGAAATGGTAAAATTATTAACTTGTTGTTACTATGGGAATGAAATAGATTTCTAAATATTTAGAGGTTCATATGAACCTCTTTTTTTTATAATATACTAACAACTATATTACATAAATATGTTAATTATATGTAATTATTACATTTGTTACAAATCTATTAAAATATGTAGTATAATATTCAAGTAGGTGATAAAATGTTTGAAGTAAAGAACTGTGATAAATGTAAGCATCCTATGAAACTTAAACTTTCAAATAGTGCTTTACATCTTAAATGTCCTGAGTGTAATACTCAATATCGTTTAACTCAATCTAGTATTAAAAAAGAAATATTAGTACCTCTTTTAGCTGTAGCAATTAGTGTTATGCTAAGTATAAAATTAATTACTACTAATGATATCTTTATTAAACTAATCTTTATATTAGTTTTATCAGCA
>JAVXTN010000124.1:0-1840 GCA_036642635.1 Erysipelotrichaceae bacterium | reverse complement strand
TACAAACGGTTATTGATTACATATTAATTAAAAAGCATCTACTAGAATATGAAGTAGAAGAAAATAGTTGAGGTTAAAAATGGAAAAAACAATGTCTATGCAAGTATCAAAACAAAAAGTGAATAAGCAACCTAAAGCAATTAAATCTAATATACAGAATAAAAGATTTGGTGATCGTCTTTTAGCTTTCATGTGTGATTTAGTTATAATATTAACTCCTACTGCGGTTTGGTTATATTTGTTACTATTTACTTTTGTAGGTATATTCCCAGAATATATTTTAATTGATTATTTAACAATAGTTTTTAAGGTTCTTATTATAGCTAGTATTTTAGTTACTAATTCTATTATTTGTATTAAAATGCATGGTCAAACGATTGGAAAGAAAATGTATCATTTTAAGGTAGTTACTTCTAATGATCGTTCTCTTAGTCCTAAACAAATAATATTAAGAGAAACATTGGGTAAAGCTGTTCCTTTATTAGCTTTATTCTTATTATTAAATTTTATAGGTATTATAATATTCTTTGTTATTGAAGGATTGTTTATATACTTTGATTCAGCTCATCGTAGTTATTTTGATTATATATGTAATACTAAAGTTATAACAGTTAAGGATACTGAAATTGAAAATGTAGAAATACCAATGTCTACTATTGAAGTTCTTCCTGAAGTATTGGAAATGGCTGAGAATACGATTGATTTACATGTTCATTCAAATTTTAGTGAAGATGGACAGTTTAATGTTGAAGAACTTATTTATAAAGCTAGTAGAATGGGGATAAAAACTTTATCTATTACTGATAGAAATAGTGTTAAAGCTAACTTCTCTGCAATGAGATTAGCTGAAATGTATCATATTAATTATATACCCGGAGTAGAAATAGATACTGATTATAATGGTAAAAATATATCTATATTAGGTTATAATATTGATTATAATTATGAAGGATTTGCTAGAATAGAGTATGAAAGTCTAGCTAAAGAAAAAGCATTATCTTTAAGAAGAATTAGTTTATTTGAACAAGCTACTGGTTTAAAAGTTAATGTTGTTCAATTAATGGAAAATAATCGTTTCCAATCTATTCAACCAGAAAAGATTGCTCTTCAGATATTATCAAACGTTGATTATGCTAATGAGCCTATATTACAACCTTATTTAGTAGGTGAAAAGTCTAACCAGAGTGTTAAGAACTTAGTTAAAGATTTCTTTGCTGAAGGTAAGGAATGCTTTGTAAAAGGTATATATCCTAAATTTGATGATGTACTAGCAACTATTAAAGCTAGTGGTGGAATAGCAATTGTTGCTCATCCACTTAGACAATTAACAAAAGATGAAGTGTTAAGAATAATACTTGCTGGCTGTGATGGTGTAGAAGTATTTACTCCAATTAATACTAAAGCCCATATGAATGACCTATTAACAATAGCAAGAGAAACAAAAGCCAAAATAAGTGCTGGAAGTAATTTTGCAAGAGAAGAAACAAATAAAATAAAACTAGGAAAAACTTTATGCCCATTAGATGGAGAACACCTAGTAGAAAAATGTATCTTAATAAAAAAGAAATAAGCTAAGCTTATTTCTTTTTTTATAACTAGATAAAATTAAATAGACAAATTAAGTTAAACTATTAAAATCTGGGTAGTATATTATATAGAGGTGTTCTATGAAATATACAATAACATTAAAAGATAAAATATTACTTCATATATCAGAAACACAAAGTAACTATAAAAGCAGTAACTATAGAAAAGCCACGAACTATTCATTACTATATTTATATGGTTATATAAAAAATATACTTCTTCCACATTGTGCTCAATATGACAAATTCATATC
>JAVXTN010000123.1:670-3598 GCA_036642635.1 Erysipelotrichaceae bacterium | reverse complement strand
AGGATCTAGTGATGAAGAATAAACGTTTTAAAATTAATTTATTTATTATAGTATTATTGTGTGTTGTAACTATTGTTGGATTAGTTATATTACCAGATACAGTACCTACTCATTTCAATGAATTAGGTGTTGCTGATAGTTATAGTAGTAAAAATTCTATAATTACATTTCCAGTCATTGCAATACTATTTTCTATAATATCTCTTATTATAGCAAAACATGATCCTAAACTTAAAGAGAATGTTAATTATGCAAATGTATTAGGCATAGTTAATATTGGATTTAGCTGTTTTATGTTAATGACATGCTTAGGAGTAATCATGTATACTACAAATCCTGGAATGATTAACATAAGCTTTTTAGGTTGTTTAGTAATTAGTTTACTATTAATTTTATTAGGAAATATTATGCCTAAAATTAAAAGAAACTTGTATTTAGGTATTAAAACCCCCTGGACTTTTTATAGTGAATCTAATTGGGAAAGAACTCATCGCATGGGTGGACGTGTTTGGTTAATAGGTGGCTTAATAAATCTTCCTATTTGTTTTTTAGAAACACCTATTAATGTTTATTCAACCCTTGCTATATTTGCAGTATGTGCGATAATTCCTGCCATTTATTCATATTATGATTTTAAAAGAGATATCAACTTTGAAAAGGAGAATTAATAAAATGATAGAAATTAAAAATGTAACAAAAGTATTTAATGGTAAAAAGAAAGCAGCAGACAACATTAACTTAACTATTCCTACTGGAGAAATAGTCGGATTTATCGGCCCTAATGGTGCTGGTAAAACTACTACTATCAACATGCTTACTGGAGTATTAAATCCAGATAGTGGTCAAATTTTAATTAATGGTAAAGATATAGTTAAAGAACCAGTAGCTGCTAAAAAAGAGTTTGGTTTAGTACCTGATAATGCTGATATATTTCTAAGATTAAAAGGTATAGAGTATTTAAATTTTATTGCTGATATATATAATATATCATCTGAAGATCGTAATAAGAGAATTAAAGATTACGCAGATAAATTTGAAATGCAAAATGCTTTAAATGATAAAATACTAAGTTATTCTCATGGTATGAGACAAAAAATTGTTATAATGGGTGTACTAATTGTAGAACCTAGTGTTTGGATATTAGATGAACCATTAACTGGTTTAGATCCTCAATCATCATTTATTCTAAAAGACTTAATGAGAGATCATGTTAATAAAGGTAATACAGTTTTCTTCTCTACACATGTATTAGAAGTAGCTGAAAAGTTATGTGATAAAGTAGCAATTATAAACAATGGAAAAATTCTATTTTACGGAACATTAAAAGAACTTAAAAATGAACACAAAGATAAAGAAACATTAGAAGCAATATTCCTAGAGGTAGTAAACAATGTCTAATTATTTAACATTAACTAAAGTTCTTTTAAAAACTAACTTTGGTACTGGTAAAAGTGACTCATCTAGTAGATTTAAAACAGCAGCACTTTACGCTTGTATTGCTATTTGTTTCTTTCCAATGGTTGCAATGCTATATGATGTTTTAAGTTCTATAATGCCATTGTTTGTACAAATTCAACAAGAAAGTTTTATACTATCAGTAGCATTATTCGCTTCAACAAGTATTACCTTTGCTTTTAGTTTATTTATAGTATCAAGTATTTATTACTTTAGTAAAGATGTAGATCATCTATTACCATTGCCATTTAAACCTGAAACTATAATATTAAGTAAATTTAGTGTTGCTTTAATTTATGAATATATTGTAACAGTACTAGTTATGGGTACTACAATGGCTGCTTACTTTAGCTGTGTAGGATTTGATGTCTTAAAATTAATTATAGGTATCATAATAACTATATTACTACCTATATTTCCTTTATGCTTAAGTTCTATATTAACAATTCTTTTAATGAGATTTGTTCCTCTAGCTAAAAATAGAGATTTATTTAATATGATTGGTGGTGTAGCTGCACTAGTTATAAGTTTTGGTTTTAGTTTTATTCTTCAAAAGTTAGCATTCGTTAAACCTGAAGAAATAGTTAAAATGATTCAAGAAGGAAAGAATTCTTTAAATGCTATATTTTATGCATTAGCTCCAAATGTACCATTCGCTGCTAATGCTATTGGTACTAAAGATATTTTAAGTTTATTAATATATATTGGTATAACTATATTAGTATTTATAATATTTATATTTGTTGCTAAAGGTTTTTATTTCAAAGGTGCAATTGGGGTTAATGAATCTAATAGTAGTAAGAAAACTTTTAGTACTAAAGAGTTAGCTAAGGGTACTAGATCAAAACCTATTATTTTCAGTTATATGATTAAAGAAATCAAACTACTTTTAAGAACTCCAGTTTACTTCATGAATAATATTCTTATGGTTATTCTGATGCCTATTTGTTTAGTAATTCCTTTTGTTTCTACTGATGCTGAACAACTAAATGAGATAGCTATATTAGCACAAGGTTTATTTACGAATTCTAATGCAATTTATTTATTTGTTATTGGTGGTATAGGACTTGGTTTATTTTATTCAAATATGGATTTGATATCTTCTACTTCTATTTCAAGAGAGGGTTCAAATTACAAATTTATGAAATATATTCCAATTTCTTATATGACTCAGATTAATGCTAAAGTTTTATCTGGCTTTGTTGTTGGTGAAATAGGTATGCTTATCTTATTAATTCCTATTGCAATCTTTCTTAAGATACCATTATTACTATTGATTGTTGCAATTATAGCTTCTTCTATTAGTAATTTACTTGGTAACTATTTAGGTATTATCATTGATATATTACATCCGAAATTAATTTGGGAGAGTGAAGCATCAGCTGTTAAACAGAATATGAATGGTATGTTAGCTATGCTTATGTCTTTCGTATTAGGTGGTATTGTTATATTTGTATGCTTTAATTTTGGTCT
>JAVXTN010000123.1:0-660 GCA_036642635.1 Erysipelotrichaceae bacterium | reverse complement strand
CCTACAATTGCTTTAGTAGCATCCTTAATGATAATAATTTTATTACCTATTATTTATCAAATTGTACGTATTAATGCTGATACTTTATTCCAAAAGATGTAAAAGGCCTCTTTTGTCAGGTGCTTCACATTAGAAAAATAAAATCTCAGATTGATCAACTAAATCAAAGGTTCAGCATAAAGCTGAACCTTTACTAATTAATGAAATCATAAAAAAAGGTTCAGCTATCATGCTGAACCTTACTATTTATTTTTTATATTAATTTTGTTTAAATAACTTGAGAGAGTTCTAAACTATTAATTAGTTTCAATTAAACCATAGCCACCATCATGTCTTTTATATACTACAGCTAATTCATTAGTTTCTTCATCTCTATAAATGAAGAAAGTATGATCTAACATTTCCATTCTCATGATAGCTTCTTCTAAATCCATGTTATCTGGAACAATAGATTTTGTTTTTACAAGTACATCTTCATCAGCATCTATTTCTTCTTGAATAAAACTCATAGCTAATTTTTCTTTATTTTTCTTAGACAATCTTGTTTTTTGTCTTCTAATTTGATCTTCTAATTTATCAATTGCTAAGTCATCAGCTGCATATCATTCTTTGTTAGCCACGGCTGCTCTTATTACTGCGACCTGTGTAGGAATAGTTATC
>JAVXTN010000122.1:0-3663 GCA_036642635.1 Erysipelotrichaceae bacterium | reverse complement strand
TGCTGTTTTATATGTTAAATCTTTTAAAGAAGTAATCTTAGGTTTGAAATTCTTATGTTTATTTTCTATAACTATAAATGCTATACCAAATACTATAAGTGCAATAGCAATGCATGTTGGGTTATAAAATAATTCTTCAAATAAATCATTAAGTGATAATCCAATTATTATTGCTGGAATACAAGAAACTATTATTTTAAACCATAGTGTCATTATATCCTTATCTACATAACTTAAAATTCCTTTATCTGAATAACTATTTTTACAATTCTTTTTAAAAGGAAATATACGTTTCCAAAATAGAATTACAACTGCCATAATAGCACCTAATTGTATTACTACTTCAAAAACACTCATAAATTCTTCACTTACATTTAATTTAACAAACTCATTAAACAAGATGATATGTCCAGTACTACTTATTGGTAACCATTCTGTTATACCTTCTACTATTCCAAAAAAAACTGCCTTTACAATTTCTATAATGTCCATTTTAAATCTCCTTTGCTAAAGTATTATAGCATAAATTTAATAACTATTTATATCATTTTTGTTATTATCATTAAGTATTTTTTCATTTAGAAATAAATTAATTATTTGATATGCTTCATTATTTACTCTAGGATCTTGTAAAATACGATGTCTACCACCATGTAATATAATTAATCTTTTATTATCATTAGGTATTTTATCAAATGCTTGTAAAGAACTTCTTAGTGGTATTATTTCGTCTTCATCTCCATGTAATATTAATGTAGGTACATTTACTGCTTTAATATATCCTTTATAGTATTTTACTACATCCATAAATGTTCCAAAAAAGCTTTTAGGTAATGTGGGAGTTTCTACTTCTTTTTTGTTATTTAATAAATTTACAGCTCCTTTAACTAAATAATCGGTAAAGTTTTCTAAATTAAAATAATTAAATGCTGGAGATATTAGGATTAATCGATTTATTGGGCATATAGTAGATAGGTAGGTAGCTATTACTCCTCCCATAGAAAAGCCTAAAAGATCTACTTTATAGCCTTTAACTATATAGGTTTCTACTAGAGTTCTTGCTCTATTTACCCAGTCTATATAGTTGCAATCTTTTTCATCTTCTTTGTTATATAAATCTAGGGTAATGATTTCATAGCTCTCCTCCTTTGACCAAAGGATAAGGTTTGACATTTCTTTTGATTGTTTTCTACCAAAGCCATGAAGAGTTATAAGGGCGTGTAAAGCTTTAGTATCTTCTTTTTCTATAGTTTCTTTAGGTTTATGTATTAGTTTATTTTTTATCCAGTTAAACATGTAATCACTCCTTTATTTAATATTATAGCATAATATTAATAAAGTTATAGTTATTACTAAGTTCGACATTATATTTAAAAGAATATTAATATTATAGTAGCATGGAGGTGTAGAAATGGAAATTATAAAGAGAAGTACTACTACAAGAGATATAACTATATTTAGTAATGATTATTGTGTTAATAGTGCAATGATTAATGAGTTTCAAACTTCATTCTTTACTTTAAAAATTAATAAGATAGAACTTATTAAAAAAGAACTTGGAGGTTATGTTATTGATGATGATGCACAATATTTAGTAGTTAATGTTAGTATAAGAAATATTACTAATGAGGTATTGCTTATGTTGAAAGAAGACTTCACTATAAGCTATGATGATGAAGAACCATATGTTGGTGAAGACTTCTTCCAAATAGATAAGCAATTACCAAATGAATATGCACTTAAACCTAATGAAAGAATAACAGGGAAGTTAATATTTATAATAGGAGGAAATGCTAAAAGGATAATGCTAATGTATAATGAATTTTATGATGATGATAGTGAAGGAAAAACTTATAAACTTAAATACATTATACAATAATTTAGTGTAAATGATAGAATGTAACATATGAATGTAACATGTTGAAAATTTATGAAATATATGTTGACATATATTTCATAAATGAGTATTATAGTTAAGTAAAGGTTATGAAGAGAAGAGTAAATTATGAATTCTTAAGTAGAGAGTCTGATTAGGTGAAAACAGATAAAGATGAAATAATTGAACATGGTCTTGGAACTGCTTAGTCTAATAGATTAAGACGTATGTGCACGTTATAGCACTAGAGTATATACTTATTAGTTATAAGCGTACTTGAAGTAAATAGACCTAGTTATGTACTAGTGTTTATACATTAAGGTGGTTACACGAAAATACAACTTTCGTCCTTAGGGATGGAAGTTTTTTAATATTTGTAGTGTTCACATTAAAACTTTGTGGTACAATTAAAACACTAATAGTGAAAGGATGATTTTAAGATGAAAATAAGTACAAAATGTTTACACGAAGGTTATAAACCCAAAAATGGTGAACCTCAAGCTATGCCTATTTATCAAAGTACTACATTTAAATATGATACTACTGATGAAATAGGAGAATTATTTAATTTAAGTGCCCCAGGACACATGTATTCAAGAATTTCTAACCCAACTGTAGGATTTGTTGAAGATAAGATTTCAAGCTTAGAAGGCGGTGTAGGAGCCTTATGTACTACTAGTGGACAGTCTGCTAATATGATAGCTATTCTAAATATACTATCTGCAGGAGATCACTTTGTAGCTACTGGAACTATCTATGGTGGAACAGTTAATCTATTTGCTGTAACCCTTAAGAAGTTTGGTATTGAATGTAGCTTTGTTGATGCTACAGCTAGTGAAGAAGAAATTCAAAAAGCATTTAAACCTAATACTAAAGCATTCTTTGCTGAAACTATTGCAAATCCTGCTATAGTTGTCCTAGATATTGAAAGATTAGCATCTATTGCTCATAAAAATGGAGTCCCTTTTATTATTGATAACACGTTCGCTACTCCAATATTATGTCGCCCATTTGAATTTGGTGCTGATATAGTAACTCATAGTACTACAAAATACATGGATGGACATGCAGTACAAGTAGGAGGAGTAGTAGTTGATTCTGGTAACTTCAACTGGGATAATGGTAAATTTGCTTGTCTTACTGAGCCAGATGAATCTTACCATGGTGTAGTTTATACTAAAAACTTTGGTAAAGCTGCCTACATTACTAAAGCTCGTGTTCAACTTATGAGAGACTTAGGATGTTATCCTAGTGCTATTCAAACTTTCTTACTAAATTTAGGTCTAGAAACACTAGCAGTAAGAATGAAAACTCATTGCTATAATGCTGAACAAGCTGCAATCTTCATGGATTCATCAGATAAAGTAGAATCAGTAAACTATCCAACTCTACCTAATGATAAATATCATGATTTAGCTAAGAAGTACTTACCAGATGGTTGTAGTGGTGTTATCGCCTTCACTATTAAAGGTGGACGTGAAAATGCTGTTAAGTTCATGGATGCATTAAAACTTACTACATTAGAAGTACATGTAGCAGAATGTCGTACTTGTGCACTACACCCTGCTAGTGCAACACATAGACAATTAACTAACGAACAACTAATAGCATGTGGAATAAACCCAGGTCTAGTAAGACTATCATGTGGATTAGAAGATGCTGAAGATATTATAGAAGATCTTAAACAAGCATTAGAAGCAATCTAAATTAATAAATATTAATTAAGAAGCTATTATATAGCTTCTTTTTCTATATATTATGTATAAAACTAGTAATTATAAACTTAA
>JAVXTN010000121.1:290-3673 GCA_036642635.1 Erysipelotrichaceae bacterium | reverse complement strand
CATCCATTGATTTTACGCCAAACTTTGTTTCTTGACTCAAATCAATTTCCTTACTTACGTCTATACCCATTAAAGAAGATCCAGGATTAAGCTGAATTATTGGCTTAACACTTGTCATATTAGTTCCTACAGGAAAATTAACCATAATTTCCCTATCTGCATCATCAATATATACTTGAGCATCCATACCATCTATTTTAAAGTTCTCTACTCTCTTAATATCAGGTATTTTAATTTCTTGAAGATTACTACAGTAATCAGAATCTCCTTGCTCACTACCTTTATGAGTATACACAAATACTCTACGATCTTCATTTTCATTACGATAACCACTAAAAGCAAAACATGCAGTACCAGTTTTTTCTTTACTTATGTCTTTAAGTACACGTGTTTTTTCAATTATTTTACCAGATTTATCAGTTACAATTACTGAAAGACGATTCGCATCTACACCAGCTGCATCATAATCAAATGACATCTGCCAACCTTTACCTCCATAATAAACATATTCCATTTTTACATTGGTTGGTGCTTTTAGTTGTTGATTTGAATCTTTAAAAGTTAAATCATATGCAGAACTTCCATTTCTATTAGTTGATACATCATACAAACTTTTAGCAGTAGTTGTGTTACTAACTGAATTCGCATACTTCTCATTAGAAAGATGCATAAATTGTATATTGTCTTTTCTAAGATTAGTACTTACAGTTAATTGATCATGTTTATCTTCTATCTTCCAATTATTATTTTTATCTAAGGAAGGAGTTACAGCTAAAAATTCTGTTTCCCAAACTTCATCAAAATATACAGCTCCATTTGTTAAGTTATCACTTTCATATGCTTGATTTTTAAAGTATGAAGAAGTATATGATTTTTGGCCTGACCAATAATTACCCGTAACATTATTAAATTTGTAATCATCCATACTAAGCAAGAAGAATTTATCATCAATTTTTGAGTTTGTAACTAGTAAATTTTTCCCTGTTTTAGTATTTGTTAGCCTTGAAGTCGATTCTCCTCTTTTACTTGTAATTACTTCATTTAATTCTTTATCAGTAAAAGTTTTTGGAAATTCATTAGCTAAATACTTATCTATAGTACTATTCTGATAAGTTGGGTCAGCACTATCATTATAGACAACATTTCTGCCTAATAATGGATCATTCTTATCAGCAATTGCAATATCTGCTCTTAATGATAACGTATTATTATCTGAAGCATTAGTCTTATATCTACTTTCATCAACATTTAAAACTCTCCAATGAAGATTGTTACCATATTCATTGTCCCCAAAATTTATAAAATCAGTATAAAAACGGTTTGATTCATCATCAATAACTTTTAAACCTTGATCTCCAAACATCATTTCATATTCAACTGTTTCATCAGTTTCTTCCTTAGCACTTACATTTAACATAGTTATATTATTTGTAAATGGCATTACTAAACATAATGCTGTTAAAACCTTAATACATCTATTTTGATTTTTTTTATTTTTCATAATGTTCTCCTAACTCCATCTGAGTTTATCCCACTAGTTTTATATAGGTGAATATATAAATTTACTAGCCTCATTAATATATAACATTATTATATTTTTTCAATTTTATAACACGAATGGTCAAATATGTAACATGAATGGTTAATCATCATTATATAATTTACAAAAAAAAACTAACCAAAAGGTTAGTTAAATTTTGTTATTTTATGAAACTTAAGGATTCTATTTCATTAATATTACCCTTATAGTATTTTACATGAAGTTTTAATCCTTGTTTTAAGAATGGTAATACTTCTTCATTAGCTGTAGTATATTTAATCTTATATTTTAAACCATCTTGGTCTTCTAAATAATATAGTGTTTCTCCTTCAAAAGTTACTGTACTATTTAAAGCTACTGTAATATCTTTTTCTAATATTTCAGCATCACTACCAGCTACACTACCATAAGCTTTAAGATATTCTCTTTTAAGTACTGTTAGTCCTTGTTCTTTATCAACTACTACTACTTTCTGATAGTCTTCTGTATCTATCATTCCATACATCTTAACTAATCCTGCATTATCTTTTAAAGATACTAAATAGGTTGGTCTTCCTCCTACATTAACTAATAATGGGAAAGTAGACTTATAACCTAAGTTTTGTACTTTACCTTCAGCAGATCCCATAGCACTATTTTCATCAGCACCACTACTAGCTATCTTCTTAGCTTCATGAGTTCTTAAGTTAACTAATACAAATCCAATATTACTAGCATCTTTATTAGCACTAGTTATACCAGTATATAAATATATATCTCCATTAAGTTCAATATAATTATATCCCTTAGTAGAAGTAAATACATTCTTTTGTCCAAACACAGAGTTAATAAATCCTTCTTGGTACATACCAGCTTGATCAATCTGTTCAATAATCATATCAGAAGGGAACACACGATCAGCCCAAGCAGGAACATCACCTAAAGCATACTTAGTAGATTCACCAGTAATAGGATCTAAGAATACAGCCCCAGTTACTTGTTTTACCATCCCTATACCTTTATAAGTATAAGTAGAACAAATCCACCAAGGATGACCTTTTTCATCTATTTCAAAACTTGGTTCTGCAAATATTTCAGTAGGATAATCAAATCTTAACTTCCTATGCAAATCTTCACCAAACATAGCAGACGGAACATACTTCATACCACCTAAATTTAAATCCTTTAACTTAACTAATGTAGATTCACCACTAGTAGCATTAACCGTAATATAAGCAGGTATTCCATCACTCTTATTAGTGAAGTATTTAATTAAACCATTATATTCTAATGGAGTAACTCTATAAACAGAATCCTTATAAGAAACCTGACTATAATCTTCAGCAACATTAAATTGTGAAATAAGTTCAGGCATCTCTCCCATTACTCTATCACCTAATACTAAAGTACTATCTCTATCTACAATAGCAGTCTTATTAAAATCTACTTCCTTAATCTCATTAAATTCAATAGGATTAAGTTTAATCCTATTAGCATAAGTACTACTACTAATAAAAGGATTATAAGCTATCACACTAAATACTTGATAAACTATAAAAGCTACAGGTAAAATAAATACTATAGCAATCTTTTTAAAATTCTCTTTATTGAAATTAAATATAAACTGTTGATTAGCAAATAATAATTTACCTATAAATGCTAACTCTAAAGGTATTAAACTCACTATTAACCATATCCAGAATATTCCAACATGTACATTCAATGGTGGTAAAATAATATAAAAACTTATAAAACCTAAAAGTAAAGTACCTACTAAACCAATAATAATTTTTTTCATAGTTTCACCTCATGCTTATTTTAACATATTATTCTCCTTATTTATATAACAGAACTGTAATATGTC
>JAVXTN010000121.1:0-280 GCA_036642635.1 Erysipelotrichaceae bacterium | reverse complement strand
ATTTAAATAAGCAATAACTATTCCATAATTTAACATTGGAATACCTTGATCCTTACATACATTAACTCTATTCATAACATAACTACGATTAAACATACAAGCACCACAATGTATAACTACATCATAATCAATAATAGTAGGAAAATTAATACCATTAACAAAATCTATAGTAATAGAACTACCATACTTATCTCTTAATAATTTAGGTATCTTAACCCTACCTATATCTTCATTAATACTAGTATGAGTACAAGCTTCAACAATAAGTACTCTACTATTA
>JAVXTN010000120.1:0-3719 GCA_036642635.1 Erysipelotrichaceae bacterium | reverse complement strand
ATTATTTAATATTAATGGTTTATTACATTTAGGACATCTTAATATATTATTCATTTTATCACCTCATCTAGTATATCATAACTATAAAAAAAGATTAGTATTTACTAATCTTTAGGAGCATTTATTACTGCTTTATCACTACAAGCACCACTGTATTTCTTTGTAGCTACATCTAAAGTACATTTCTTATCTGGGAAGTTCTTATTACTAAAACTTACTTTAGATATTTTAGATGTACCATCTAAACTATAACTACCAGCAAATTGTGCATTCTTTATTAAGTTAATTTCTAATGGTTTTCTACCAAATCCAAAATCTATATATACTTTAGTTTCATTATTAAAGTATGAAGAACCTAATTTATTATAAAGATCAGTAGCATACTTTTGATCAGTAATAGTTCCAGTTCCTTTTTCTTCTAATGATTTCTTTAATTGTTCATTAGCATCTTCTAGTATTTCATCAGCTATAGCTCTTCTAGTTTCTAATGAATCTTCTCTTATACCAAAGATTTTTGGAACTATAAAATAAGCTGCTCCTCCTATTATAGCTAAAACTATTATTAAAGCTATGATTGAAAATCCTTTATTATTTTTCATATAAGTACCTCGCTTTCACTTTACAAGTATACTAGTATATTGTTAAATAATAAAGGATATTTTTTAAAAAGGTATTTAAACGTCATAAATAAGTATTATTTTACTTTAATTTAGTTACTACTACTTTATCTTTCCATGCTACTGCTTCATATCCAGAGTTTCTTACAACTACATATCTTAATGATAAACATCTATCTTTATCATTCTCACATGATATCTTATTATTAGCTAATTTAATTCCTTTAGCTTCTACAGCTTTTATTAAATCTTGTTTAAGCATAACATGATCTTCATCATTAATTCCTTTATTAAATTCTATATATGCTATATCAAATGCATTTCTTGCATTTGTTTTAGCTACATTAATTTTAGCATCTTCTAAGTAATTCATAAAACTAGGTACTAATATAAGAGCTAATACTCCTAATATAGCAATAACTACTATTAGTTCCATAAGTGTAAATCCTTTATTATTTCTCATATTATACCTTCTTTCTATATTTATATTATATTATATATGTTTATATAAACAAGGTTATATAGGTTATTAATCTATATAATATATATAAGTGTAAGAATATTATAAGGGCTTACATCTTGTCTTATTTAGTTTTAATTTTATTACATTATATTTAATTCACTTATAGTTATTATACATGTATATTTAAATTATGTAATGTTAAAATGAACTTGTACATAATAAGGAGAACATTATGAATGACGAGAAAGGGTTTACTTTGCTAGAGTTGATTGTTACTTTAGCGATCCTTGGTGTGCTTGCTTTAATTCTTGTTCCTAACTTTATGAGTTTCTTAGATGGTGCTAAGGATGCTAGTGCAGATGCTAATGCTAGAAATGCTTATAGTACTGCTTTAGCTACTTGGACTAAGGCTCAAGCTGATCCTGATGGTATTTCTATTGGTGAATTAGTTGCTAGTGTTAGGAAGGAATATCCTAATTCTAATGCGGTTGTTTATTGTTCTTATGATTCTACTTCTATTCACGCTAGAGAGTCTTACATAGGAACGCCTTGTACTAGAATTGAAAAGGTTGAGTTAACTACATCAGGTATTACTGCTTCTTTCGGTGGTAATTAACTAAAACAAAGCGACTAATTGGTCGCTTTGTTTTAGTTAATTTTTTAGTTTAAAGGTTCTTGGTGCATATTTATATATTAATATTTTTCAGTGCTTTTTTTCTTACTAATTCTTTTCTAAGTTATTAACTATTAACTCATATTGATATATATCATAAAATAAAAAACTATAGAATTTATTCTATAGTTTTTTATTATTTAACATTCTTTGTTTTTATTTGTTTTATTTGTTGTGTTTGTTGTGGTTGTTTTAGTTTTAGAGCAGTAGCTATTAAGATGGTTATTCTTTTCTTCTTGTACTTCTACACCTAATTCATTACCTAATTCGAATTGGTATAGATCCTCTTCTACTTCTTCATTCATAAACTTCTTTCTTTCACTCATTATTATCACCTCAGTAATAGTATGAGTAGGTTTTTAAAGTTTATTCTTAAAAGATATCACTATTTTCATCCATTGTTGGATAAATATTTATTACTTCTCTTTTACTTACACATTCATCTATCATTGCTTGATAGTCCCATCTTTCTTCAAATTTTATTGCTTTATTTAAAGATGGTTTAGTTACTGGATTCTTAGGTGTAAATATAGTACAGCAGTCTTCAAATGGTTGGATACTTAATTCATAAGTATTGATTTTTTTAGCTATATCTATTATTTCTAGTTTATCTAAACATACTACTGGTCTTAATACTGGCATATTAGTTACTTCATTAATAGTATTCATACTTTCTAATGTTTGAGAAGCTACTTGTCCAATGCTTTCTCCATTTACTAAAGCTAATGCATTAGCTTCTTTAGCTACTGCTTCTGCTATTCTATACATCATTCTTCTCATTATAGTTATAGCATAGCTTTCATCTGCATGTTTATATATTTCTAATTGTAGTTCTGTAAAAGGTATTATATGAACTCTTATATGTCCTTGGTGTCCTGCTATTGCTTTAGCTAGATCTAATACTTTTTGTTGAGCTCTACTTGAAGTATAAGGTGGAGAAGCATAATGTATACATTCTATAGTTACTCCTCTTTTCATCATTAAATAACTAGCTACAGGAGAATCTATACCTCCTGATAACATTACTAATGCTTTACCTCCTACTCCTACTGGATATCCTCCAGCTCCTTGATATCTTTTAGTCATAATATATGTATCAAATTGTCTTACTTCTATTTGAATTCTTAATTCTGGTTTCTTTACATCTACTTTCATATCTGTTTGTTTTAATATTTCATCTGCTATTCCTCGATTAATATCATCAGACATCATATAGAACATTTTATAGTTTCTTCTTGTATCCATCTTAAATGTTTTAGCATCACTATCTTTAGCTACCATTAGTGCTACTCTCATCATTTCATCATAATCACTATTTATCTTTATAGCTAAAGAAAATGATGAGATACCAAATACTAGTTGTAGTTTACTACATATATCTGTTGGTTCTTCTCCATTTAATAGTACGTATATTCTATCATGTGTTCTCTCATATGTTAGTTTATCATAGCCTTTCAATGCATTTTTCATATTTTGTAATAGTTTCTTTATAAAATCTTTTTTATTCTTTCCTTTAGTTGATAATTCTCCAAATCTTACTAGTATGTGATCATATGTAATATTACTTTGTTTTATATCCATAAACAATCTCCTTTATAGTAGCTATATAGCTATCTATTTCTTCTTTAGTTACTAAGTGTGATATACTGCATCTTATTGCATTTAAAGCTCTTTGTTCGCTTAATCCCATTGCTAATATAATTCTAGATGGTTCTTTAGTTCTTGAACTACAAGTGCTTTGTGCACTACAAGCATAGCCTTTATTATTTAATGAATTCATAAATATTTCACTACTTATATAATCACAGGAATAATTAATTATATAAGGTGATCCATCTTTATCGCTATTAATTTTCATTTCTTTAATCTTTTCTATTTCATCATATAAATAATCATGTAGTTCTTTTACATACTTATAGTGTTTATTCATATCTTCTAATGCTAATCTTAATGTTTTAGCTAATAC
>JAVXTN010000119.1:0-3787 GCA_036642635.1 Erysipelotrichaceae bacterium | reverse complement strand
AAAGGATTGACACTAAGAGAAGCGTTAGATAAAGCCTATAAAAGCTTAGAATCAAGTATGATAAATATAGATAGAATAAAAGGTGGCTATGGAAGTTTTGCTATGCCAAGAAAACAAGAGATAATGGCAAGTTATAATAGATTTAGACAATTAAGAATTAAAAATTTAAAATGAAAAATTAATGTTGAAACTGCTTAGGTAGTTTCTTTTTTAATAAAAAAAATCAGCCTAAGGCTGATTTTTATCATTAACTTATAATTTATCATTCTTAATTGTCAATTAGTAAAGGAAGTTTGCTATTAATACAATAACCGGTAGTGTAATTAAGGTTCTTTCTAAGAATATTATTAACATTTCTTTTAAGTTTACAGGAACTTTTGATCCTAGTAAAACTCCACCTACTTCTGACATATATATAAGTTGTGTTACAGAAACACAAGCTATTATAAATTTAGTCATTTCACTAGTTATTGTAGCAGAAGCTATAACTGATGGTAATAACATATCTGCAAATCCAACTACTAAGGTTTGAGAAGCAGCTCTTGCTTCAGGAACTTGTAATAATTCTAGAACTGGTACAAATGGTAAACCTAATATTTTAAATACTGGAGTGAATTCAGCAATTATAAGAGCTAATGTTGCAAAGCACATAACTATTGGAAGAACTGCAATCCACATATCTAATATATTTTTAAAGCCATCAACAAAGAATGATTTTACATCAGAGTTTTGTGAAGCCTTCTCTAAGGCACATTTATATCCCCAGCTTAAAGATGTATGACTAGAAGGTATATCTTCTGATGCATTATCAGATTTTTGACCTTTATAGTAAGTATCTTTCTTTTTTGAAAGTGGTGGTATTCTTGGAACTACTATTGCAGCTACGATACCAGCTATAGTTACTGTTAAGTAAAATGGAACAAACATCCCATCAAGACCTATAGTTTGAATAATTATTAAACTAAATGTTATTGAAACAGCTGAGAATGTTGTACTAACTACAGCAGCTTCTCTTTCTGTATAAAATCCATCTTCATATTGTTTGCTTGTTAAGATTACTCCTAAAGTACCATCTCCAAGCCATGAAGTTATACAATCTATTGATGAACGTCCTGGTAATTTAAATAAAGGTCTCATAACTTTAGTTAAAAGTGAACCAACAAATTCTAATAATCCAAAGTTAAGTAGTAAAGGTAGCAATAATCCTGCGAAAAGGAATATTGAGAATAATAGAGTAAGTAAGTCGTTAAAAACCATACCGCCAGTTACGTCACTGATGATAAATTCAGGACCTACTTGTAATAAAACTAATACTCCAAAGATACTACCTACAATTCTTGAAATAGACCATATAGGTGATACATTAAATAATGTGTTTAAAAGTTTATTATTTAAAATAAATTTAGGTTTAAAAACAAAAGTTATTAAAGTCATAATTCCTGAAATAGCTAAAGTAATTGCTATTATATAAGGAAGTGAACCTCCAAGTAAATCTGTTAGCTTATTAGAAAGTATAGCAACAGGTATAGTTATGTTTCCATCATATTTAACAGGTGTCATGAATAATAATACACCTAATAATGAAGGAAGGATAAACTTTATATTATTTTTAAAATTAAACTTATTTTCACTAAGTGAATTAGATATGTCCATTTTTAATTCCTCCTATGTATAAAAATTAATAAATATGCAACAGTATTCATTTTATATGCAATGATATAAAAAATCAATAGTTTTAATATATAAAAATATGGAAAAATAGAATTATAATTTTTATGGTAAAAATTATTGAAAATAATTATAATATAAAAGATAAGGATTATAATATAGGAGCTGAGAATTTTGAATTATAGAAATGAACTAAAGAATTGTAATAGAGTAGTTGTTAAGGTAGGAACATCAACACTTACTTATGATAATGGGAATATAAATTTAACTAGAATTGAAAAGTTAACAAGAGTTATTTCAGATTTAATGAATAGTGGTAAGGAAGTTATACTTGTAACGTCAGGAGCTGTAGGTGTAGGTGTTAATAAACTTAAACTAAAAGAAAAGCCAAAGACAATTAAAGAAAAGCAAGCAGCGGCAGCTGTAGGACAATGTGAATTAATGCATATATATAGTAAGTTTTTTGGTGAGTATAGTCATGTTGTTGGACAAGTATTATTAACAAGAGATGTAGTGGAAGATGATCATATAAGAGAAAATGTTGTAAATACATTTGAAACTTTAATAGAGAATAAAATAATACCTATAGTTAATGAGAATGATACAGTAGCTATAGATGAGATAGAGAATATAGTGAGATTTGGTGATAATGATAATTTATCAGCAATAGTTGCTGGATTAGTTTCAGCAGATATTTTAATAATTCTTTCAGATATTGATGGATTCTATGATTCAGATCCAAGAAAGAATCCAAGCTCAAAGCTAATAGAAGTTGTAGAGAAAATTACACCAGAACTTGAAGCTTGTGCTGGTGGTGCTGGAAGCAGTCTTGGAACTGGTGGGATGGCAACAAAGTTAATTGCTGCTAAGACTGCAACTTCATTAGGTGCACATATGATATTAGCAAATGGTAATGAACCAACTATTCTATTAGATATAATGAATGGTAATGAAATTGGAACGTTATTTCTTAAAAAATAATTAGGAGGATGAGGTATGAGTGAGTTAATTTTAAAAGGACAAAAAGCAAAAGAAGCTTCCAATATATTAGGTAATTTATCTACAGATGAAAAAAATAAAGGCTTATTAGCTATGGCTGATTTTCTTGTAAAATACAAAGAGTTTATAATTGAAGCAAATAAAATAGATTTACAAGAAGCTGTGAATAGCGGTACAGCTAAAACTATGCTAGATAGATTATCTTTAGATGAAACTAGAGTTGAAGGTATGGCCAATGGATTAAGACAAGTTGCTAGTCTTCCAGATCCAGTAGGGGAAGTTGTATCAATGTGGACTAGACCAAATGGTCTTCAAATAGGTCAAAAAAGAGTTGCTATGGGAGTAATAGGAATAATATATGAAGCTAGACCTAATGTAACTAGCGATGCTGCAGGACTTTGTTTTAAGGCTGGAAGTGCAGTTATATTAAGAGGTGGTAAAGAGGCTATATATTCTAATAAGGCTATAGTAAAAGTATTAATTGAAGCTTTAAAATCTGTAAATTTACCAGAGAGCTGTATTCAATTAATAGAAGATACTAGTAGAGAAGTAGCTACTAAAATGATGAGATTAAATGAATATATAGATGTTCTTATTCCAAGAGGTGGGGCAGGATTAATTAAGGCTGTAGTGAATAATGCAACAGTGCCTGTAATAGAAACTGGAACAGGTAATTGTCACATATATGTTGATGAAGAATGTGATTTTGAAATGGCTAAAAATATAATTATAAATGCTAAGACTTCAAGACCATCAGTTTGTAATGCTACAGAGAAGTTATTAGTTAATAAAAATATAGCTAAAGATTTTATGCCATTTATATTAAAAGAGTTAAGAGATAATGGTGTAGAAGTAAGAGGTGATGAAAGTGCTATAGCTTATGATAAAGAGATAGTTCTTGCATCTGAAGAAGAATGGTACAATGAATACCTAGATTACAAGATAGGTGTTAAGGTTGTTAAAGATATAGATGAAGCTATAAGTCACATAAATAATTTTAGTTCAGGACACTCTGAGGCTATAATTACAAAGAGTTATGAAAGTTCTCAAAAATTCTTACAAAGAGTAAATTCAGCAGCTGTATATGTAAATGCATCTACTAGATTTACTGATGGAGAAG
>JAVXTN010000118.1:0-3787 GCA_036642635.1 Erysipelotrichaceae bacterium | reverse complement strand
TATAATAGTTTAGAGGTGATAATATGTTTTATGATAAACTTATAGAGTTAAGAAAGAAACAAGGTTTAAATCAGGAACAATTAGCTGATAAGCTAAATGTTTCTAGACAGACTATATCTAAATGGGAAAATGGTACTATTATTCCTGCTTTGGAATATTTGATTGATATTTCTAAGTTATTTGGTACGACATTAGATTCATTAGTTATTGAAGATGATTGTAAAAGTGATAAAGAAACAATTATTGAGGAAGATGAATTTGTTTCTTTTCTAATTAAAGCTAAGCAGGAAACTTATGCTAGTAAGAAAGGCCAGGTAGAACCTAGCAGACCTAATTCATTAGAATATGCTTATAGTGATGATAAATATAGTTATGTTGATTCTTTCTTTGGTTCTTCTTGTTTCAGTGGTGAAGAAGTAGTAAGCCAAGATTCAAATCCTATTTGGTCAATGAATTATTATGGTAGAGTTATTAGTGAAAAATTTAGTGGGGATTTCTTAAAGTATGCTTTAAATCATGGTACTTATGAATATCCATATCGTGGTCCTAAACTTATTAAACAAGGCGAGTATAGCTATCACTCTAGTTGTTTAGGCACTATTGATTACTTTAATGGTAAAGAAGAAATCTATTATGGAGATGTACTAGTTTATGAGTGCGTTTATCACGGGGGAATATTGAAATAGAGTGAAAGAGTAATCAAAACCTTATTTAATGGTATTAATGATATATTAAACATTATGATAAGAACCTAATTTGTTAGTTTAAATAAACTAACAAATTACTAGAATAATAAAGATAAAATAGCCTATTTAAAGGCTTTTATCTACAATTTAAAATAAAAAAAAGGAGATTTCTAAAATGATTAAAGATACTGAGTTAGTTCTAAAGAATGCTAATGTACTAAATGTTTTTACTAATGAGATTGTACATGGAGATATAGCCATTCAGTCATCTAAAATAATCGGTATTGGAGAATATACAAGTAGTAATGAAATAGATTTAAATGACCAATATGTAATACCAGGATTAATTGATGGACACATACATATTGAAAGTTCGATGGTATCTGTAGCAGAATTTGAAAAAGCAGTCTTACCACATGGAACAACATGCGTAATAACAGATCCACATGAAATAGCAAATGTAGCAGGAATTGAAGGAATCAAATATATGATGGAAGAAGCTAGTAAACTAGAACTTCAAGTAAAATTTACATTACCATCATGCGTACCAGCAACTAGTCTAGATGAAACTGGAGCTAAATTGAATGCAAAAGATTTAGAACAATTCTATGCTGATGAAAATGTAGTAGGATTAGCAGAAATGATGAATTCATATGGAACAATTTTAGGTGATAAAGAAATACTAGAAAAGATAGGGACAGCAAAGAAATATCATAAAGTAGTAGATGGACATGCACCAATGCTAGTAGGAGAAGAACTCAACGCATACATATGTGCCGGAGTACAATCAGATCATGAATGTGCAACAATCGAAGAAGCAAAAGAAAAACTAGCAAAAGGACAATGGATAATGATAAGAGAAGGAACAGCTGCACACAACCTAGAAGCACTAATGCCACTATTTCAATATCCATACAATCAAAGAAGTATGCTAGTAAGCGATGATAAACACCCACAAGAACTAATACATAAACGACACATAGATTACATAATTAGGGAAGCTATAAAAAGAGGAGCAGACCCAATTGAAGCAATAAAGATGGCAACTATTAATCCAGCAACATATTTTAAATTAGAAGGACAAGGCGCTATAGCACCAGGCTATCAAGCAGATCTAGTAGTAGTTGATAATTTAAAAACAATGAACGTAAGTAGTGTTTACATTAAGGGAAAAAGAATAGAAAACAAGACAAAGGAAACAGAAGATATAACAAGTAATGAAAGAGTAATGAAATCTTTTAGAATGGAAAAAGTAACTAAAGAAGAAATCAAACTAGAAAATATAGTAGGAAGTAAAATGCGCGTTATAGAATTAATACCTAATGAACTATTAACAAATGAAGTAATAGTTGAAGCTAAAGATATAGAAGGATATGCATTTGGTGTTAATCCTAAAGAAGATATATTGAAGGCAGTAGTATTTGAAAGACATAATAATACTCATCATATAGGTATAGGTTTCATTAAAGGTTATGGATTAAAAGATGGAGCTGTAGGAACTAGTGTAGCTCATGATTCTCATAACCTATTAGTAGTAGGTACTAATGATGAGGATATAGTAAATGTAGCTAATGCTATTATTAAAGCCCAAGGAGGACTAGCCATCAGTGTTAATTCTAAAATAACTTCTATTTTAGAATTACCAATAGCAGGACTAATGAGTAATAAAACACTAACTCAAGTAGAAAATAAGTTAGAACAAATGAAAGAAGAACTATACAATTTAGGAGTAAGCAAAAAAATAGACCCATTCATGAGTCTATCCTTTATAAGCTTACCAGTAATACCAACCCTAAGATTAAATACTTTAGGACTAATCGAAACACAATCGCAAACAGTTCTAAAACTATTTATCGATAAATCTAGTAACCTTTAACTTCTTAACCATATAACCCTCATTAGCAATTCTAATTAAAGGCAAATCACTTAAGCTATCAGTATACATAGCCTTAGGCTCTACATCAGGAAAACGCTCATATAAACGTCTAACCTTTTCTTCACCATGACAATTTAAACCATCATATAAACCAGTATGCTTATCAACTCTACTAGCCATCATATATTTAATGTTTAGTAAAGCCATAGCAGGCTCTAAAAGAAATTCAGGACTAGCAGATATAATTATATCTGAAGGCTCCTGAATTTCTTTATAGAAGCCCTTTATTTTATTGATATGTGTTTTCCAAAAAGAATCAATAAGACTATCAACATCTTTTAATCCTCTTAAGAATTTATAAAAATGTTCCTTACTAACAGTTTTACTCTCAATACCAAGGAACATTTTTATAAAATGATAAACTTGCATCGGAGCAAATCTAATAATACTAAAGTTATTACGTAAACAATATTTATAAAAATCAAAAGTAGAATCTCCATCATATATTGTTTTATCAAAATCATATAGGTTTGCTTTCATATAATCTCCTCACTAACACATATAGTATATAATAAGTTTAACTATATAAAAAGGATTAATTCAAAAACTTGAATTAATCCTTTTAATATTATAACAATGATTAACAAATACTATTTAGAATTGCATCAGTATCTCTTAATCCATAAGCTTTACTATCTATAACCTTTACTAATTTATTAGGAAATTTAGTTTTTACTTCATCTTCCATATTAAACAGTTCAGGTGCTAATAGTATTATATCTGTAGCATCTCCTAGTTCATCAATTTTTGAAGCACTTTCCATTTTAATAGTTAAATCTAAACCTTTTTCTTTAACTGACTTATTTAGTTTACCAACTAACAAATTAACAAATCCATCATAATCTGAAGCCATAGAGGTAACACTAAATACTGTTAATGTTCCATGATTACCATCCTTAAAACTAAGTTTTGTTTCCATCTTAATCTCCTTTATGTGCATTTATAAGCACTAGTATACTTAGCTAAAATAGACAACTAATGTTAGACACTAATCTTCTACTATCATATTACATCTAAGCCTATATTAAGTCAACATTATATTAAACATTTCAAAAAAAAATCTTTCAGATCTTTATAATTACACCCAATCGTCGTGCGAAATTTTATATACTTACCGATTTATTTTCCTGAATTTTGTTGATATTTTAAGAAAAATTCCTGCTAT
>JAVXTN010000117.1:0-3825 GCA_036642635.1 Erysipelotrichaceae bacterium | reverse complement strand
ATTATTTTAGTTATAGTAGGAATAGCTATAAACAATGTGATTCTATTAGTAAGTTTTATAAAGGATAATGCTAGATACATGACTAAGGCAATACTATTAGCATTATTCTTAGTAGTAAGCTATATAGTTATGAATTATTATCAAGCATATGAATCATCTACTAATTATGGAACATTAATGTTCCTAATAATAGATTTAATATGGGATCCTAAATTAACTATATTATTTGTAGGATTAGCTGCTATAGTATCAGTACTTATAGCTAGAACAATTGGTTATAAATTATATTTAAAGAATTATATATATTGAAAGGAATGATATTATGAAAAAGTATCTCTATTTATCAATTTTAGATTACGATGCCACAAATAGAGTTGAGTATAATGCCAAAATGTTTCTAATGTTAGCTCTTTGGACACTATTTGAAGTACTATTGCTGAACTTTAGTAACAAAGGCGAACTTATGATAGTTGGACCTTTTCCTATGGGTATGATTACCTCTACTGTTATACAAATGTTAATGTGTAGAAATCTATTTAAGAGTAATTATTTGTTAAAGGAAAAACCTGTAAAGATTAATATGCTAGTATTAACTGCATTAATTAAAGTATATATCAATTTAATAGCAAGTATAATTATGGTAGCTATGATTCTAAACTTTATTGATCCATTAGGATTGCAACAATTACTAAATTCAACATATATAATATTTGTTATAGCAGCTATTGTGTTTAATTTTATATTTATGCTATCATTGATGAGGAATAAATATACAAAAATTATTCTATCATTAATATGTGGTATTACACCTATTATATTAGCAGGCAAAACAACTCTATTAGGTAATATATTTAATGTTACTAATACTGATTATTTAGGTTTAACATTACTATTAATAGTAATGTTTATTATAAGCTATATTATTATCAATTACTTGTATCGTAGAGATATAAAATAACAAAGGAGAGAAATATGAAACTAGAAGTAAAAGATTTAAGAAAAACCTTTGGAGAAACAGAAGTACTACATGGTATTTCTTTCTCTATAGAAAGTGGTAAAGCTTTAGGTTTATTAGGTAGAAATGGTGCAGGTAAATCTACATCTATTAGAATATTAATGGATGTATTTAAGGCTAATTCTGGAGAAATATTAGTTGATGGTAAAAAATTTATACCTAGTAATTATCAAATTGGTTATTTACCTGAAGAACGTGGTTTATATCCTAAGAAGAAGGTATGTGATCAATTAATGTATATGGCACAGCTTAGAGGCTTTAATGCTAAAGCTGCTAAAGACAATGTTAATAAATGGTTAAAAAAACTAGGTATTGAAGAATATTATGATCGTAAACTAGAATCTTTATCTAAAGGTAATCAACAAAAGGTTCAGATTGTACAAACATTAGTATGTGATCCTACTATAGTTATATTAGATGAACCATTTAGTGGTTTAGATCCAGTTAATTCTCAAATATTAAAGGATGTTATTAAAGAAATTATAGCTGAAGATAAGATCGTAATTTTCTCTTCTCACCAGATGTCTTATGTAGAAGAATTCTGTGAAGAAATAGTTATTATTAAAAAAGGTGAAGTTTGTTTAAGTGGTAATTTAAAAGAAATTAAAAAGACTGCTGGTAAGAACTATGTAATTCTTAGTAGTGAAAACTTTGGTCTAGAAGAATTAGCTAATAAGATTAAAGATTTAAATAACTCTAAGTTAGATGTTATAGGTGATAATGGCGAAGAACTTATCATTAATACTAATGGTTTAAGTAAGAATGAAGTATTATCATTATTAATGAATAATACTGTTAAGATTAATAAATTTGGTGACTACGAACCTTCATTAACTGATATTTTCGTAGCAAAGGCTGGTGATTAATATGAAACAATTTATAACTGTATTAAAGTTTGAATTATCTAGTTATTTTAAGAGTAAGGGTTATCTTGTAACAACTATTCTTATGTGTGCATTAATAGTTGGTTCTATGTTTATTCCTACTATTATTAGTTCATTTAAAGGTGATGATGATCCTGAAGAAAAGAAGATTATGGCTATTTATGATGAAAACAAAGTTATAACTGATCCTAAGATTATTGAAGGTGCAATGCCTAATACTGAATGGAAGTTTGTTGAAACTAAAGAAGCTTTAGAAACTAGCGTTAAGGATGAAACTGCTGAAGGTGGTTTTATTGTTAAGAGTAATACTCAGTTTGAATATTACGTAGTTAATTCTAGTGTTTCTGATAGTAATTCTGAAATGTTTAAGTCTGTAATGTCTACAATTAATCGTTATAATTTATTAAATGAAAAAGGTTATGATTATAATGAGGTTAATGCTATTTATAATGTTGAAGTAACTGGTGAGAAAGTTATATTAGGTACTGATGGTGCTTCTAACTTTATGTATACTTATATATTAATCTTTGCTTTATATGCTGCTGTAATATTCTATGGACAACAGGTTTCTATTGCTGTTACTAATGAGAAATCTAATAAGTCTATTGAGGTACTTATTACTAGTGCTAATCCTAATGCTTTAATATTTGGTAAAGTATTAGCTGGTGCTATAGCTGGAGTATTCCAAATTGGATTAGTACTTATATCAGCTTTTGCTGCTTATCATTTTGCTGCTGATTCACTAAATCATATGTTAGATTTCTTATTTGATATACCACCGTTAGTTATGGGTTCGTTTGCTATCTTTGGTGTTCTAGGATATCTTCTATATGCATTTATGTTTGGTTGTGCTGGAGCTATGGTTTCTAAAGTAGAAGATAGTGGTAAAGCATCAACTCCTATTATGTTAATTTATGTTATGACATTTATGCTAGCTATGTTCTCTTTAGATGATCCTAATGGTTTATTATTGAACGTTTCTTCTTATATTCCTTTTAGTTCATTTATGACAATGTTCTTAAGAACTGCGATGGGAACTGCTTCTATTCTTGAAGTTGTTATATCTGCTAGTATCTTATTTGTTTCAGTAATATTAGTAGGATTCTTAGCTGCTAAAATCTATCGTATGGGAACTTTAAGATATGGAAACCCAATGACTTGGAAAGAAGTATTTAATACTTTAACTGGTAATAAATTTAATAAGAAAAAGAAATAGTTATTTAGGTATAAACTAGGTTATGGATATATCCATAACCTTTTATTATGCAAACTGGATTAAAAATGATTTGTTAAAATTGTGTAAATTTCATTAAAAACATATACTTATATAATATAATTATATTATAATATCTTAATAGATTAAGAGGTACTTATATGTTAACAAGAGAAGAATTATTAATTAGAGTGGGTGATCTAATTAAATCTAAACGGATCCTACTAGGATTGACAAGAGCACAGGCTGCTAAAAGATCTAATTTGAATGAGGTCTATTATCGTGATGTAGAAAGAGGTAATCGTAATCTATCTCTTTTATCTTTAGAAAAGATTGCTAAAGGATTAAACTTAAGTGTACGAGATTTACTTGATGCTAACTATAATGAGGAGGAATAATTATGCTATCTACTAATTATGCTGTGTTATATGATTTTGCTCGTAATATGAAAACTATAAGAATTGAAAAAAATATATCATTAGTTAAACTAGCGAATCTTACGGGTCTTCATATTAATTTTTTATGTAAAGTAGAAAAAGCCCAATCTAATCCTTCTCTATATAGTATGTATAAAATAGCTACTGCTCTTAATATAAGATTAATTGATCTTCTAGATGTAAGAGATATCATATTTGATATTTAAAAATAATAAAACTATGCTATAATAATTACAGTTATAGGAGAATTTGCATTGAAAAAAAACATTATACGAT
>JAVXTN010000116.1:0-3867 GCA_036642635.1 Erysipelotrichaceae bacterium | reverse complement strand
ATGCTAAATATTTAAAAGTAAGATTTGGTTGTTTGCCATTAGGATCTGAAGATAAAATTAAGTACTATACAGATCGACCATTTGTATTTAAGAAATTTAATTCAGATAATTCATATTGCTGGTGTATGTATATAACAACACCAAGATTTGAAGGTGAAGTAGATAATATCTTCTCATCACTATATTTTGAAAGAGTAAGAATACCTGAATTTGTACACGGTGTACCTTCAAGAGCAGAAGAAACAATACAAGAAGAAATAGAAGCAAACAAACTACATTTAAAAACTATTGATGAAAGAATCAATAGTATAGTAGATAAAGCTAAAGAAGAACTATCTAACTATGCAAGTAGCTTAAAGTTCCATAATGAAACTTTTGAAGCAAGAAAGTATGTAGTATGTTTAGGTGAAAGGTTTTCCATAACTGGATTTGTAGCTAAAAACGAAGTTCAAGAACTTAAAAATAAATTTGCTGATTTGCAAAATGTTGAAATCGAAGACAGACCTGCACACAGTGATAAACGTTTAACGCCACCAACGAAGTTACGAAACAGGTGGTTTGCCAGGCCATTTCAACTTTTTGTAGAAATGTATGGAATGCCAAGCTATGAAGATTTTGATCCAACATTATTTGTTGCATTATCATATTCATTATTGTTTGGTATAATGTTTGGAGATTTAGGACAAGGATTACTATTAATTATATTAAGTGCAATTCTATATAAAGTAACTCATTTAGAATTAGCAGCAGTAGGAGTAAGAATAGGAATGTTCTCAGCCTTCTTTGGATTTTGGTATGGATCATTCTTTGGAAATGAAGAAATACTAACACCAATCTTTACTAATGGATTACATATGATTGATAAACCAATAGAAGTATTGGATTCAAACTTTATAATGCCATTATTAATTACAACACTAGTTATAGGTGCCGTTCTATTAGTAAGTTCTATGGTACTTAATACCTATTTAAGCATTAAACACCATGCTAAATGCGAGTTATGGTGTTCTAGCAATGGATTAGCAGGGCTAGTATTCTATTTAGCTATATTATGTGGAGCAGGACTATTAATAGGCTTTAATATTAATGTTATGAATCCAATTTATATAGGACTACTTATTGTAGTACCAATATTACTAATGTTCTTTAAAGAACCAATAGGTAATATATTAATGAAACAAAAAGCCTTTCCAAATGGAGTAGGGGCGTTTGTTAGAGAAAGCTTCTTTGAAATGTTTGAAGTAATGCTAACATTTATTACTAATACAATGTCATTCTTAAGAGTAGCAGGATTTGTACTATCTCATGCAGGAATGATGTTAGTAGTAATGACATTATCAGAAATGGTAGGAGGAGCAGGAAGTATTATAGTAATTATATTAGGTAACCTATTTGTTATGGGAATGGAAGGAATGATTGTAGGAATACAAGTACTAAGACTTGAATTCTATGAATTATTCTCACGTTACTATACAGGTGAAGGTAAACCATTTATTAGCTTAAAAGCTATGGAATTAGAAGAAAACTAACAGGAGGAACATATTATGTTAACAGCATTAGAATTATTTATACCAGCAGCAATTATTGTATTAATCTCATTACCATTAATTAGTGTATTTAAAGGTAACAAAAGTATTAAATCAGCAAAAAGAAGAATGATTAGTCATGTATGTCTATTTGCAATGTTATTAATTGGAACTGTAGTATTCCAAATTGGAGGATATACAGCAAGTGCAGCAGAAGCACCAGTAGTAAATCAAATAGCAGGAACATTAGCACAAGGGTTAGGATTCCTAGCAGCAGCATTAGCAACAGGAATGTCAGCATTAGGAGCAGGTATTGCCGTAGCAGCAGCTGCACCAGCAGCAATAGGAGCATTCTCTGAAAATGCTAAAAACTTTGGTAAATCATTAATATTTGTAGCACTTGGAGAAGGTGTAGCTATATATGGTTTAATTATTTCGATATTAATTATCATTAAATTATAAGAGGCATAAAAATGAAATTTTTCTTAATCTCAGATAACGCAGATACAGCAATGGGACTTAGATTAGCTGGAATAGAAAGTACTATAGTTCATGAAAGACATGAAGTATTAGTAGAACTAGAGAAAGCAATGCATGTAGAAGATATAGCAATTATATTAATGACAACTAAGTTAATAAACCTATGCCCTGATGTTATCTCGGATTTAAAATTAAAACAAAAAAGACCTTTGATTGTAGAAATACCTGATCGACATGGTAACGCCACTATTGGTGAAACTATAGATGGTTATGTATCTAGTGCAATCGGAGTCAAACTCTGAGGTGATTAAGATGGAAATTAAAACTAAACAAGATTTAGTAAATTATATTGAAGCTGAAATGAATGATTTAGCATTAAAAGAAGCTCATACTATATTAAAAGAAAGTGAATTATTAAAAGATGAAGCACTAATTGAAATAGAAGAAGAAGCTAAAAATAATGCTAAACTAGTTGTTTTAAGTGAAATTAAAGAAGCTAAAAGTAATGCAGCAATTAAGAAAGCAGCAATAAGTACTAAAATGAAAAAAGACATTATAGGAGAAAGAGAAAAACTCGTAAATAATGTATTTAAAGAAACTAAAGATAAATTAGATAAGTTTGTAGCAAGTAAAGACTATAAAGAATTTATAGCTAAGAAACTAAATAAAACTAAAAAAGATTATAACTATAAGGATGTTACAATTCTAATGAAGGATAGTAACTATAAAGAGTTAGCAATTGAAACATATAGTAATGCTGACTTTAAAGAAGATGATACAATAGTTATAGGTGGTTTTAAAATTATAACTAATACAGGAATTATTATAGATGAAACATTAGATACATTATTAAATGAACAAAAAGAATGGTTCTATAATAATGCTAAATTAAATATTAAATAGTACTAGATAAGAGGTGAAACACATGAATAAGAATGTTATATATTCAATAAATGGACCAGTAGTAAGTGTAGCTAATGCAGATGCGTTTGCTATGTTAGAAATGGTTTATGTTGGTAATAGGAAGCTAATTGGTGAAGTAATATCAATTAAAAAAGAAGCAACAATTATACAAGTATATGAATCAACAACTGGATTAAAACCAGGAGAACCAGTATTTGGAACTGGTGCTCCAATTAGTGTTACACTAGGACCTGGTATTTTACGTAATATATTTGATGGAATAGAAAGACCTTTAAAAGCTATTGCAGAACAATCAGGAACTTTTATAGCTACTGGAAGTAATGTAGATCCATTAGATATGGAAAAACTATGGGATGTTACATTAGTAGTTAAAGTAGGAGATATAGTTGAAGGTGGTCAAATTTATGCTACTATTCCAGAAACTGATTTAATTGAACATCGTTGTATGGTACATCCAAACATTAGTGGAGAAATTATTGAAGTAGCTAATAATGGAAAATATAAGATGAAAGATGTAGTAGCTAAATTAAAAGATAGCTATGGTAATATACATGAATTAACTTTGATGCAAAAATGGCCTATAAAGAAAGAAAGACCAGTAAAAGCTAGAAGAGAGATTTCAGTACCATTGATTACAGGACAAAGAGTTATAGATACGTTGTTCCCAATTGCTAAAGGTGGAACAGCAGCAGTACCTGGAGGATTTGGAACTGGTAAAACAATGACACAACACCAGTTAGCTAAATGGTGTGATGCTGATATAATTGTTTATGTCGGATGTGGAGAACGTGGTAATGAAATGACTCAAGTACTAGAAGAGTTTAGTGAGTTGATAGATCCTAAATCACAAAAACCATTAACAGATAGAACAGTATTAATAGCTAATACATCAAATATGCCAGTAGCAGCACGTGAAGCTAGTATCTATACAGGAATA
>JAVXTN010000115.1:0-3934 GCA_036642635.1 Erysipelotrichaceae bacterium | reverse complement strand
AAATAAATTAGCTTCTGAAAATATAGTTTGTTGTATATTAACTGCTAGTGATTCAGAGCTAATTTATAATAGTTTAAATAGATTAGGTTTAGCTAAGTATTTTAAATTTATATATAGTTGTATAGGTAGTAATTATGATAAGAATTCTATAGATATATATAATATTATATTAGATAAATTAAATGTTAAAGAAGAAGAATGTTATATATTTGAAGATGCTTTATATGCTTTAAATACTATAAAAGATACTAAGTTTAAAGTATATGCTATATATGATGAATATAATAAAGATGATTGGACTAATATAAATAATTTAGATATAAATACATTAAATGAATGGAGTGAATTTTATGAATAAAGTTTTGACCATAGCTGGGAGCGATTGTAGTGGTGGTGCTGGGATACAAGCTGATTTAAAAACTATAATGGCTCACAAGCTATATGGAATGAGTGTTATAAATGCTTTAACAGCACAAAATACATTAGGAGTAATAGATATCCTCGATATACCACCTGAATTTGTTAGTAAACAAATTCAGGCGGTAATGGAGGATATCTTACCAGATGCTATTAAAATAGGAATGGTATCTAATCCTGAAATAATTAAAATTATTTCAGGAGAATTGATCAACTACAATATTAAAAATATTGTAGTTGATCCAGTAATGATATCTACTAGTGGATATAAGTTATTAAGTGATGATGCTATAAAGATTTTAAAAGAATTGTTATTTCCATTAGCTAGTATTATTACTCCTAATATTGCTGAAGCTGAAGTATTAAGTGATATTAAAATTAATACTAGTTTAGATATGATATTAGCTGCTAAGAATATAAGTAAATATTATGATGGTTATATATTAATAAAGGGTGGTCATTTAGAGGATAGTGCTGATGATCTTCTATATATTAATAATACTTCTACTTGGATAAAAGGAGAACGTATTATTAATAATAATACTCATGGTACTGGGTGTACGTTGTCTTCTGCTATAGCTTGTAATTTAGCTGTAGGGAATGATATGCTTACTAGTGTTATAAATGCTAAGAATTATATTAATGATGCTTTAAAGGCTAATCTAGACCTTGGTAGAGGCAGTGGTCCACTTGATCATTGCTGTAACTTATAAAAAAAACGATATTGCTATCGTTTTTTTCTTTTATTGATTTACTACATAACTTCCATCAGCATTTTGAATGAGATATAAACGATATCCAATCTTATTTCCATCAAATGTGATTGGAACACTTTTAGAACCATTTTCATTATATAGTGTTAATATATCACCTTTAAAAAAGCCATCAAAATCAGGTCCGCCATTTATACTCACGCTCTTTATTCCTTCATATTCAACTCCAGTTAATTTTCTGTCTTTAATACTGAACTCTTTGAATGAATCATAATCCTCAAGCAACATGAATTCACTACCAACATAATGAATTTGCATAACATGTTCAGATTCATAAATCAATTTCTCTTCTTCAATTATATATTTTCCCTTGTTTACTTCTTCTATACCATATATTTGAAATTTATCATTTTTGCAATCTATCCTTAGTCCATTCATATCAATCTTGCTTTTAGCATATTCAAAATGCTCCAATAAAAACTCTTCATTAGTATCATACTCAGGTTCTTCCCTTCCTGTTGGTGCCTTATATGACTCTTTCATTCCATAATCTCTTACTTCATCAAATGTCTTTTCATTACATTCTTCCCATTCTTCATTTGAAGTACTATTCGAATATATAATTAATAAAATAACTAAACCTAATGCTATTGGCTTCCATATTTTTTTATAAATTTCCTTCTTATCTTTATTCATAATTTCTCCTCTACTCATTTCTGATGTACTACGCACAGCTTATATATATGTCATTCCTATCATTCTACTTGTTACCAACAATTTCAAAATTATCTCTTCCTTCAAGACTTATAATTGAATTAGCATGAAGTTGTTCTTTAGTGCAAGGGAATGGTTTATTTTTAGATCCTTCCTCATTGTATATTACCACTTCATCATCAGAATAGAAACCAAAAACTTTTCCTTGTGTAGTATCTAAAAATAAATCTCCAACATCTTGAAATTCTACACCTGTAAGCTTACGCTCTATTTTACTAAACTCTTTAATTACTCCTTCATATTCAAATAATAAGAATTCATCTCCCATATAATATACATTCTTAACTAATTCTGATTGATATACATGTTTACTTTTATCTATCTGGTCTTCACCTTCATATACAGTGAATGAATCCATATAAAAAGCTAAACTCAACCCGTGCATATTATCTTCATTTCTATTGTTTAAATAAATAGCATATAGTCTATCTACTTCCTTTTCTTCTTCAGAAGTTCTTTCATCAAAATAATCATGCATAGAAGTACTTATCTTCTCTTCTATCTCTTCATCAGAACGTTTATGAGTAACATCTTTTTTTTGAACATATGAAAATAGAAGGAATAAACACATAAGTACCAATGTAATAATAAATATAATTATCTTTTTTTTACTTACCTCATAATTTTTATCATCCATAATTATCCCCTTTATTCTTTTTAAATAATCTATTTAAGGTTCACTAGACCTCTATCGTTGTGTAGATTATTATGCATATACTATTCTTCTTGTTTTTGTTTTTTATAGTCTAATATCATTTTAGTTACTAGCATAATTATTATTATTACTAGCATTAGGTTGATTCTATTAGTGTTATCTATAGTAGCTATAGTTGTTGATTCTGTATCTGTTGTTTTATCTTTTGCTTTTAATGGTTGTGCTATTTGATCATATGTATCAGTATTACCTACAGTACCGTTTCTAGTGTTTTTTAGCTTTGTAGTAAAGTCTGCTAATAGTTCTTGGTTATTTATACTGTTATTCTTAATACTGTCTTCAGCAGCCTTTAAATTATTCTTTATATCTAATTGAGCTTTAGTTTCATAATTCTTTACATCTTCTTTAAGTGTTAAATAATAATCATTAGCTTGTTTATTTATATCTATATTATAATTATATAATTCTTTACTTTTATTATTAATACTTTCTTTAGTACTAGTTATCTTCTTATCTAAATTATTGAAGTTTAATTTATATTCATTTAATGTTGATGAATTAAGTTTTAAACTATCATTATAACCAGTTATAATTGCATTAATTTCTTTATCAACATATTGTTTATTATCTCTTTGTAATAACTTATTTTCATAATTAGTTTTAATTTTATTAGCATAATTAGTAACTGCTAAATCATTAGCTGCTGTATTCATTTCATCAATAAATACTTGGTCTAATATACCATACTTATTACTTATAGCTATTAGTTGATCATTAACACTATTTGTTATTGGACTAGGTGCTGGTGGTACAGTAGTTTGAGTATTAATAGCAGTTATACTTGCTTCCATATCGTTTTTAGCAGTATTATAAGTATCTAAACAAGCATCCTCTGCTGTTTGAACATTATTAGCAGCAATCATACAACCATTATAATTTGTAATAGCTGTTTTAAATTCATTATATTCATTAGCTACAGCATTTTTAGCAGCAGCAACTTCTCCCTTATATGTATTTAATAAATTATTAAGATCTAGTAATTCAGCCTCATGTTGAGTATTAACAGCAGTTAAATCTGTTACAAAATTAGTACTGAATTTCTGATAAGCACTAGTTAAAGCACTATTAAGATCCATATTAATATAAGATAGAACTTTACCATTTTCATCACTATGTAATATATCCATAGTTTCTCTATTAATATTATAATTAGTTAATTTATTCTTTAAATCTACTACAGAAGAACTATAAGGAGTAATAAGTTGTTTAACTTCATTCTCTATATTATTTAAAGATATATTTAACTTATTTATATCTTCATTATATTCTCCATTAACAATTAAACCATCTATAAGTTTAGAATTATTAGTAGGTT
>JAVXTN010000114.1:1393-3955 GCA_036642635.1 Erysipelotrichaceae bacterium | reverse complement strand
TCTAAATATAAATTCATCAGCTGTTAATGATGTTGATGCATGTACAACTTGTAAAGCATCTCTACGATTAAAATATTCCACCAATTCTGGTGTCTTATCGCCTGCTACAAGCATAATTTTAGACATAGCATTACCTCCCATCTTATTTTTAGTTAAGCTATAATAACTAAATTAGAAATGCAGATTACTGCATTCCTTATTAACCATCATAACTAATTTAAGTCTATGAAATCATTATCTACAAAATATTCATCTATTACACTACTTTTAACTAATGGTGGACCATTATTAATTTCTATCTTATAAAGCTTAACTAATCTTTGATAACTTTCAACTAATTCTTCATCTGGATTAATTAACTTTATCATTGATAGGTCTATTGCTTCCAATCCATAATAAGTTTTTATAGTGTTTAATAGTGCCGGTTTATCTAGGAAATCTACTGACCTAAATGCTAGGTTACTACTTGTTGTTAATATATTCAATATATCATTCAATAATCTAGTTAAATCAAATATGTCAGCCAATCCTTTACTTCTTAAAAATAATGTAGTACAATCCACATTACTGTGTTCTCTTGTTTCTTTAAGTATTCCTTCTACAATATTCATCATCGTCTTAGATAACTCTGGATTGTCTATTTCGTTTACATGTTCTATGATTTCATCACAATCTTCTGTTTCTTCAAAATCTTCTGTATCTGTTAGGAGTCTATTCTCAAATCCATTTTTTGCTATTGCTTTATAAATATCACTTAGAACTTCACTAGTTCTTTGTGCGGTAACTTTATCATTTGAACCATATCTGAATTTTAAACCTACTAATAAAGTACCATCAGAATATTCAAAAACATTTATTGGATTTCCTCCAGCTACTTCTATAATTTCTTCTGTATCTTTTCTTATATGATAAAATCTTGCAAAAGAGTCTGACATTAAACCATTATGCTCTTTTATCTTTTCTTCTTCATCAAATATAAGAAATCTAAATAGTAAAGTACCCAATGTTAAATTAAGGATAAGCAAGACTAGGAAAGTCCAACCTATCCCTAAATTAAATACTTTACCTAAGATTGTAAGTAATATGAAAAACAGAACTATATTAGTTACGACGTACATTCCAATTACAAAACTTTTCTTATCTCCAGATGTTTTAAAAGCACTTCTAGAAACAACCGAGTTTACATCAAATGGGAATATCTGTTTCATTCAATCTCACCCCATAGTTTTTAATTTCTTTACTTACTAATCAAAGTAATCATCATCATCGGTATATCGTTTATTATTATAGTCATCATGTATATTATGCTCTCTATCTTTAGAATTTTCATACTGATTTCTAATAATTCTTCTGTATAATCTAGCATCGTCTAAATCATCATCCATATCGTAGTCATAACGATATCTATCAAATCCTTTAGGCATATTGTCATATGCATGTCTTGCACCTTTCCTCATTGAATTAACTGACTCTGCTATACGGTCTGCTAATATATTTAATTTAGTAACTTTAACTATCCAAGGTGTTAACTTATGATAATTATCATTTCCTAATTCTGATAAATTACTAAATAATGTAAGAACAAGTCTAACTAATATTTCAGCTATAAGTAATTCTATAACTAACAGTACCCAAACCGCGGCACTTGTATCAGCCAAGTTATGAATTAAATTAATTGCAATACACTGTGCAGAAAAACATAAGAATATAGTAATACAAGATTTAATATACCCCTTCACTAAAGGTAATATATTTCTATTAGTAAAGAATTTCAATAACATTAACACACATAGTATTACATATAATACTGGTACTCCTAATTTTACAAACCATGTTATTAAGAATGCTAGGAATAAGTATAATGCAAAACCTAATAATGCAAACCATCCATAATTATTTGTAACATAATCAACTATGTTATAATTACTACACATAAACATATTATAATCAGTAGTAAATGCTGCTATCATAATATCCCCTAAATGTAATTCTGGATAATTTAAATACATAGGATACATTTCATTTCCAAATGTTCCTGCTTTTTGATTTAATAACATATTAGCTTCTAATGAAACTATTTTTATAATGTTTTCATCAGACATTCCAGCAAATTTCTTAACATTCTTTAACATAAACTCTTTTGTATTAAAGTTTACATATTGACATAATTGCTCAAGCTTAGCTTGGTCATCTATATATCCATTTTGCTTTAATGTTTGATACCATAATGTTTGTTGTACTTTAGAATCATCACTTGTTAATACTGGCATTAATCCTAGGAAGTCTCCATTTGTTGGGAAAGCATCCTTTAACTGTTTTAATACCTCAGGTTCTGTAGTATCAGCAATACTGTCGAAATTACCAGGTGTTAGGAATGGTGCTGAATGCATATACGCTTCAACCATAAAACTATCTTTGGTCATTCCATTATAGTTTAATGTACTTCTTGACAATAAATATATACTTGATAATTGATTTAACTTATTAATAAATGATGTCTCAATCAAATGGTATGGCATATAATAATCTACTGAAGATGATTGCATACGATAATCTTTTAAT
>JAVXTN010000114.1:0-1383 GCA_036642635.1 Erysipelotrichaceae bacterium | reverse complement strand
TTAAAGCACCATTAGCCGCAGTTGCATATCCTCCAACTATTGGGTTATTTAGGAATAACTTATCAACATTCATCTTAAGTACATCACCTTCAACAAATAAACCAGAATTTGCATCTATCTGGTGCGCTGAACCATTGTATATTTCATCTTTTGTTAAGTGTAATTGATTGGATAAAGCATCAACATCCATCTGAGTCAACTTATATAAACTTATAGAAGAAGTAGACATTTTAACTCTACCGTCACTATCTGTTTTATCACTATAAGTATCCGAATAATTTTCTGCTTTTACCATCAGAGTAGAAAATGCTAACTCTTTCGACCAGTTATTATTTACTGCATTAAATACTGTAGGTAAGTATACTGGTATAATATTTACAAATACATACATTATTCCTACTACAATTGCTGTAAGTGCTGCAACATGGAATATATCCATAGTAGTTTTCATAAATTTTATACCAACTAAAACTATTAGTACTAATAATGCGTAAAATTGGTACTGTTTAAACATTACCATTAATTTACCTAATACTGGACTTTGGTATGCATTTTGTAAACCTAGCACTCCTGTAACATTTCCTAATTCATCTAACATAGGTTTTACTAAACCTTTTATAAGTTTTACAAATCTGTTTGCACTATTATCTGTATATGTCTCATAATCTGTTAACATATTCTTAGTATATGCTTGTGGATTTGTAATACCATTTAATGCATAAGGAACTAATTGAGTTGCTAGGAATTCTTCATCTATTCTACTGTTAGGAGATTCTTGTAGATTGTGATTACCATCAGACATTATTGCGTAATAGTAATTTCTAGCTATAGCCGCTAAATCTTTATCAGATAAATCACCTACATTAGAACCAAACAATACAACTCTGCTTCCCTGAGTAACTGAACTATTTAAAGTCTTAGTTAAAAAGTATAATCCATTATGCTCTGCTTTATGATTATTTATTGTCTTATGGAGCCAATTTTCCCCAAAAGCACTCCACCACTGTGAAATACTTGGGTCATTATAAATATCTCCATCAAATTTAAACTTTCTATAAGCAAACATTGAATCTACACCTATTGACTCATCAGCCATAGATGTTTGAATTGCCATATTAGGAAAACTTGTGTCTGTTAAATCCAAACTGTTATTACCTAACACTTTCATTACTTCTGTTTTAGCCTTTGTATCTCTTTTAATTGCCGCACCAGGAATAACATTTCCTTTTTCATCCTTATTTTCTACAGCTAAAACATATTTACCATCATCTCTTGCATTTTGAGTAGAGAAGTTTACACTGCCTGCTGATAATGCAGGATATGGTTTAATAAAACCATTTGTATATGGAAAATAGTTTTGACCTTGTTTAAGATAACAAGGAT
>JAVXTN010000113.1:0-4007 GCA_036642635.1 Erysipelotrichaceae bacterium | reverse complement strand
TCTTGGAGGCGTATTTCGTTTTTATCTTATTCACTTAGTTCAGTATTTAATACATCGATAAGACGTGAATCTATTTCAAAAGAAACAACCTTATCAGCATAGGTAGCTAGGGCTTGAGTTAATGCGCCAATACCAGGACCAATTTCCATAACAACACAAGGATGTTCAATAATTGCATTCTGCGCAATCTTTTCAACAATACCTGGTTCTATAAGGACCGAAGTTCTTTTTAGCTCGAAGTGAGTACCTATCCAGAATTTCCTTAGTTCTTGATGGTGTAGCAATCATTTTTGTCATTGTATTTCCTCCATCATTTTATCAAGTTGCTCAGCATTAACGCCAAGCATGTTTAAACGTTTCCATAAAGTTTTAGCATTACATTCGCTAATAAAAAGTTGTTTAGCTAAAGCATTACGTAAAGCCTTTGAGTTTGGTGCACCATTAAGTTTGTGCTTTACAAGTTCGGAATAGTCGAGCACGCAATTAGAAGCATTAGAAAATGTAACTACATTTTCTAATGCTTCTATAAGGTCACAAGCTTGAGCGTGCTCGACTCCGACCTTGCGACGACCAATTGCTTTACTTTTTTCAATAAAAGCATTTTTAGCAGATGGTATATAAGCATTAACTATCTTTCTTATTCTTTCTCCTGGATAATCTGGATCAGTAAAGATGATGATTCCACGTTTCTCATTAATATATTTAATAAACTCTAGGTTTGCCTTACTTAGATGTGTTCCCTGCGTTTCGATTGTTTCACAATCAAAAATCTTTTTAAGTGCTTGGGTATCATGTTTTCCTTCAACAACAATTACTTCGTTAATTTTTTTCATGTTAATCGCTCCGCTTTCGACTCTATTTTAACATAAATTTGGATAATTAAAAAGTCATTACGAACTTGTTCGCAATGACTTAATTAATTAGAGTGAACAAACGCCCTTTGAGACGAAGCCTCCAACTCTTTTAATAGTAGCTTTTGGTGAATGAATTGAACGATCAATAGAAATATTATAAGCTTTTTCACTACCTACAAATAAATCTATGTGACCACTAGAAACCCCACCTCCACGATCTAATACAATCGCTTTAAATGGTTTGTCTGGACTTAATCCTTCTCCACTATAGCCATGATCGCTAATTTCTACTACACTACATAGTGGAATAGCAGTATCAGCAGCTATTATGTAATAGTCTCCATACTTAATACCTTCGGCCCAAACACCACCTGGTTGTTGAACTCCCTTGTTCATGTCTACTTTGATACTCATAGCCGTGCTGCCTAAACCATTGTCATGATAACAACCAACACAATCTACACCATAAGTAGTAGTTCTTGGGAAGAACTCAGCGCCTTCTTCTACATTACCACCAAACTGCATTACTGCTGGCTTGGCTTCTTCAATCCTTTTAGAACCTAGAACAGCAGTTCTAGATACTACGTGACCAAAGTTATCTTTGGTTACATGGAAATCCTCGATTTCCTTTGTTGAGCTTCCTTCAAATGTTTGTGTAGCTATCCAATCATAGCCATCACGTCCATCATACTCAGCGTATATTGTTCCCGGGTCATCCCCATAATCTTTTACTACACTCTCGACCTCATGGTTTACTAGCGACTTAGAAACAATTGATGTGTTACTATCATCACTAGCTTTAGCAAGAACAATATCATCGTTATTGCCAGTACTAGCATAGGCGTTCATACAACCAGCCAATACAGACAAACAAATGAATAAAGCGAATACTCTTCGTTTTATGTTCATAAATTCCTCCTTGTTTTGAGACTTCATCAGTTTAGCACAATTTTTTTTGCTTGTCCAATTTTTAGATATTTCACATATCTTTAATTGTATTGTGCCCACTTAATCTGGATTTTATACACAATAAATTTAAAAAACAAAAATCTTAGCGTCGAAAACACTTACAAACCGTAACAACAGTCAAAATAATCGATAAACTAGGGTTAATCAGTGCTTGTTAAACTTTTACGAAATTTCACAAGCAAGCAATAATATTATTCTATTCTTAAACTTCAATTCGCCAAATATGTGAAATATGTGAAATTTCATTATAACCACATTTTCATCACTTTTAGCATTAAAAATCAACACATTTACCATTATACTACAATATTTAATAAAAGTAAAAAAAGATGTAAGCAATTACATCTCTTTACTTAAACAACTCAATATAGTTATTTAACATTATATCCTCTAATACATCTTTCTCTACATTAGTTATATCTACTATTTTATTAAAAGTATAAGCAATATATTTAGGTTCATTCCTATCTCCTCGTAGAGGATGAGGTGTTAGATAGGGGCAGTCTGTTTCTATTAGTAGTTTATGGGGATCTATTCTTTGGATTACCTCTGGTAATCCTCTAGCATTCTTAAATGTTATAGGACCTCCTACTGATATTAGCATTCCTAATCTTATTACTTCTATAGCAGTTTCATAGCTACCACTATAACAGTGCATAATCCCTTTTACTTTTAAATACTTCTTCAATATACTTAATGTGTCTTCTGTTGCTTCTCTCATATGTACTATTATAGGTTTCCCTATCTTATTAGCTATTTCTATTTGTCTTATAAATCCTTTAGCTTGTTCATCCTTATTAGTATCTTCATAATGATAGTCTAGTCCTATTTCTCCTAATGCTACAAAGCAGTCTAGCTTTAAGTAACGTTCTAGTTCTTCATAATCTTTATCATTAAAGCTAGATAGATCACTAGGGTGAAATCCTATAGCTAACTCAATAAGGTTAGGGTATTTGTTGTATAAATTTAAGCCTCGCTCTGCTTCGGTTAAATTTATACATATAACTAATAATTTAGTTATACCTATAGCTATAGAATCTTTAATGATTCTATCTACTTCAGGATATAGTTCATCACATACTATATGACAATGAGTATCTATCATATTACTTACCTAAACAGAAATTACTAAATAAAGTATCTAATAGATCATCTCTATTAACTTCACCACTAATTTCTTTTAAAGAATTATAAGCTTCTTGTATATCTATCTCTACTAAATCAGGTTGAACACTAGCCTCCATAGCATTTTTAGCATTAATCATACTAACTAAAGCTTTCTTTAATAATCCTATATGTCTTTCATTATTTAATGCAGGTTCCTTTAATACTATTAAATGTTTATCAAATATATTATGTATCATATCTATTAAACTATCTATATTATTATTTATAGCACTTATATATATACTATCTATACTCTTATCCATATCTTTATCTTCTATAAGATCCATCTTATTATAAACTTTTATTATAGTTTTATCTTTACATAGTTCTAATAGCATTTGTTCTTCTTTATCTATTTCTTTAGTTGCATCTAATACTAGTATTACTAGTTGTGCTTTCTCTATTGCTTTTTTTGATCTTTCTATTCCTATCTTTTCTACATAGTCTTGGCTTTCTCTTATTCCTGCTGTATCTATTAGGTGTAGTTTTATGTTTCCTATGTTTATGTTTCCTTCTACTAGATCTCTTGTTGTTCCTGCTATATGGCTTACTATAGCTTTATCTTCTTCTAATAAACTATTTAATAGACTTGATTTACCTACATTAGGTTTACCTATTATTGCTGTATATATTCCTTCTCTTATAATTTGACCACTATAAGCTCTTTCTAATAGACTATTCATTTTATTTATCCAATCATTAGCAATTGGTAATAGTTTATTAGTAGTTAAATCTTCTATATCTTCATATTCTGGGTAATCAATATTTACTTCTATATTAGCTATAATATCTAGTATTTCTTTTACAAATGGGTCTATTAGTTTCTGTATAGATCCTTTCATTCCTTGTATAGCTAGTTTAGCACTACTTTCATTATCTGCTATTATCATATCATTTATAGCTTCTGCTTGAGTTAGATCTATTCTTCCATTAATAAAAGCTCTAGAACTAAATTCTCCTCTTTTAGCTAATCTAGCACCATTAGCTAAACATAAACTTAATATCTTCTTAGTTATA
>JAVXTN010000112.1:0-4010 GCA_036642635.1 Erysipelotrichaceae bacterium | reverse complement strand
ATATTTCTTACTAATATACTTATAAGCTATAAGTATTATAATACTAAGTACTATAGTACATAATATTATAGCTGCTTTAATATAATTATTAATTATAAATATCTCTGTTCCCATCTTTATACTATTAATATTGAATAGATATAAACTTACTAAAATACAACTGATACTTAGGATCCCTATTAGCATCCGATACATTTTAGTTTGTGTAAACTTAGTTGAGTAATAGAACCATAATGATGGTACTACACTTACTAGTACGTTACTTAGTGTAAAGCCTAAAAATGGAAAGTCTGTTGGTTTTACTAGTAGTCCTACTATGTCATATACTAGTCCTAATAAGTAGGCCCAGCTTGGGGATAGTAGTGCTCCTCCAACGATTAACGGTAATAGTGCGAAACCGATTTTAAGGGATGGGAAGCCGAATAGTGGTACCATTAGAGAGAAGGCGTTTAGTACACTTGCTAGTATTACAAAGAAGCTAGCGAGGACTAAGGATTTTACCTCCATTTTTAAGGGGTGTAATTTGTTTACTAATATAAATAATAAAACTAAAGATATTCCTGATATAATTTGTGCAATCATGTTATGTATTGCTACTTTAATGCTATTGATAAATTCCTGTTTCAATCGTGTCTTACCACTCCACAGGCGTCAATTCCGAAAGCTTATGCTCCCGTACATTCTTAGTAGTCTTCCTTTCTACAACTATCGTTGTTTTATGTATTCTCTTACTTGAGAAATGAAATATAATGAACCAGTAATAATTGTTGTCCTATTCAAGTTGTAAGCTTCTTCTATTGCTTTTTTCCAATTTGGTTCAATCTTAACTGGATAATCTTTAGCTAGAAGTTCTGCAGTTTGTGCACGATAAAATTCAAATTCAGTTACGCATACATCACTACAAGCTTGTAGTAATAGTTCTATCATATCATCTGTTGATTTATCTTTTAATGCACTAAATATAATATGTACATCTTTAAATATTGGTAATGATTCGACTAGGGCGCTAATCCCTTGGTTATTATGTGCTCCATCTATAATAATTAGGGGATTAGTTGATACTACTTCAAAGCGTCCTTTCCAGACGCCTTGAAGTAGCCCTAGTCGAATCTTATCTTCTGTAATTTTTATTAGTTGCAATTCTTGTAGTTTAAGAATTGTAGCTAATGCACAACTAGCATTATAGCATTGGTATTTAGCAAGTGATGATATAGTTAGATCGTTAAATTGTTGATAATCAAAGCTTAAGGTTGATGTTACTTGATGATACTTGATGTTTGTTGGTTGTTTAACTTTAATCATTTCTGAACCAGTAGTTTTACATATTTCTTCAAATACATCAAGACAGCTTTGTTTAGTTTCCCCAGTAACTAATGGAGTGGCTGTCTTGATGATACCACCTTTTTCTTTAGCTATGCTTTCATAGGTATTGCCTAGATATTGCATATGATCAAGTCCAATGTTAGTTATTACACTGATCATTGGTTTAATAATATTTGTAGCATCTAGGCGTCCACCTAGACCAACTTCAAATATAGCGATATCAACATTGTTTTCTAGGAAGTAGCGTACTGCCATATACATATCTATTTCAAACATTGAAAGATCATGTTCCATCCAAGTATCATAGTGATTATTTGCATAATCTACAATTGCTTGATCTTCTATAAAACTATCATTAATTCTAATACGATCTAAGTGTGTTTCTAAATATGGTGAAGTGAACGTACCAACTTTATATCCAGCACTTTGAAGCATACTCCTTAGGTAGTTTGTGGTACTACCTTTGCCGTTAGTACCAGCTACATGAATACATTTAAGTTTTAATTGTGGATTACCACAGGTATTCATGTAGGCTTCAAAGTTAGCTAGACCATAGTTACGGTTCTTAGTACGTTCCTCAATACATGCTATTACTTCATCTGAATTTTTAAACATATAATCACTCCTTAATTTGCCAATCTATCATAGGTATATCATGTTCTTTTAAATAAGTATTAGTTTTAGAAAAAGGTTTACTACCAAAGAATCCCCTATAAGCTGATAAAGGAGAAGGATGTACACTCTCAATAACATAATGATTACTATTAACCATTAGTTTCCTATATTCTTGAGCATTCTTACCCCATAATATATATACTATAGGTTTATCATCTAATTCAATATAACTAATTACATTATCTATAAAGTTTGACCACCCTAATCCCCTATGAGAATTAGCTTTACCTTCTACTACACTAAGTGTAGTATTCAACAATAATACTCCTTGTTGTGCTATACAGTTTAAATCTCCATGGGTTGGTGCAGCACAACCCACGTCGTTTTGCATTTCAATAAAGATATTTCCTAAACTTTTAGGTATCTTATTACCTTTATATACTGAGAATGCTAATCCATTAGCTTGATTTACTTCATGGTATGGATCTTGTCCTAGGATAACAACTTTAAGTTTATCATAGGGGCATGCAAAAAAACAAGAAAAGAGTTCTTGTTTTTTTGGATATACTACCTTGGTAGCGTATTCATGTTCTAATTTGATCATTAGTTCTTTATAATAAGCTTTTGTTTGTTCTTGTTTAAAGAGGGTTGTCCAATTCATAGGGCCTCCTAGCTAGTAATGTAGCAATTTATTTATGATAATTTAAAGTTCTTATAGGTTTCTTTAGCATTCTTAATTATGGTATCATTCAATATAATTTTATTAAGTTTTAAAGCTATAAGAGCAGCTCCTACGACTGGGATTAATTCCCAATTTATAATTTTAAAGTCAGGGGCTATCGCTTGTAGCTTATCAATTAGTTGTCGGTTATATACACCATTAGCATTTGCTAGAGTTCCGACAATAGCTATTTCTTTATTGTCATACTCTAGGGCGTTAATAACGCCGTAGAGACACATAGCTAGTTCATCTGTATTTTCATTTACTATGTCTAGAGCATGTATATCATTAAGATTAGCATACTTAGTTATATAAGGGGCTAGTTCACTAGTTAATAGACGATCATCATAGTATTTGTCCATCATAGCATATACATCAGCGCTGTGGTTTAAGTTAAGGAATTCTAATAATTCTTTAGTTAAAGGAGATTCTTTTACTCTACCATCAAAAGCTCTAGTAGCTAATTTAAGGGCTGCTCTACCTAATGCATAAGCACTACCAGCATCACCTTCTTTAAAGCCATAACCACCACAACGATGGTGCTGATGCTTAAAGTTAGTACCAAAAGCACTTGACTGAGTAGAAGCAATTACTGCAATACCATTACGACCAGCTAAACCACCAGCTAAAGCATTATTAACATCATTATCAGCATGTATAATGCAACCAGTACTATAACAAGGTAAAACACTAAGTATATGATTAATAACTACTCGATCTTCACTAGTTAATAAACCACCTATACCTGCAAATATAGCATCTACATTACATACAGCCATCTTAGCAGACTTAAAAGCATCTTCTACAGCATCAAATATCTTATTCCTAGCAACATGCAAAGGAACTGAATTAATCCCACTAGCACCAGCTATTCCAATCCCTAGTATATGACCATCTTCATCCATTAAAGTAGCCATAGTTTTAGTACCACCACCATCAATTCCAATAACTAACATAATTTTTGTCCTCCATAACTATTTGTTATTTTCATTAAGCCAAGCATTACTATCATTTACTATTACATTCTGTGTCTTCTCTAAATCTATCTTATTACCAATATACAACTCTAGTTTATCATTAAATCCCTCACTATAAAAGTAATCTATAGCACTAATACTACTATTTTTAGATAAACCTACTAAAGGCATCTGTATAGAGCCATTATAAGCACCTATCTTCTCTTTATAATGTATATTACTATACTTAAACAAATCTATATCTTCATCTTTTATAGAAGCTATAGCCTTATTATTATCTATAAAGATTTGCATACCTCTTTTCCCTCTTAACATTACTAATACTTGATTAGCCATACTAGGATACTTAGTATTCTTATTTATTACATAGCCTA
>JAVXTN010000111.1:0-4048 GCA_036642635.1 Erysipelotrichaceae bacterium | reverse complement strand
ATCTAGATTCACAAGTAAAAAATGTTAAAGTTGAAGGTGAGATAAGACTTGTAGGCCCAAACTTAAGATCTCATCTGTTACCATATGGTACTGATTTTTCTAAGTTGAAAACAAATTTTGAGTTTTATGATAATGATAATATATTAGCTTATGATTCTGATGGTAAACAAATATTTTCTGGCGATGAACTGAAGTATACTTATTATCAAATGGATGATTGGAAAACTGCTATTTATCTTAAAGATAAAAATGGTAAGGAATTAGGTCATTGTGGAATTTATGTTACCGAAGATTATCTACATGACGCTGAGATGAAAGCTATAAATATAAAAGGGCAACTAGCTAGCGTAAAAAGTGGAAGTAGATGGTATATAACAATGCCTCAAGGAACGGATATATATAACTATGATGTTAGTTCATTTGAAACTGATATTGATCGTGTTCCAAATGATAACAGAGTATTTTCGCTATATAAAAAAGAAAGAATTATGGATTATATGGAATATACCTTATTAGAAGAAGATCCTAATTCTACTGATCCGACTCAGAGCAATTTTCATAAGATCATTGTGTATGAGGATTTTGGTAATGACACTGAATTGAAATCATTTACTATAGAAGGTCAATTTAGTTCTAAAATAGATCATAAAAATAGAACAGTTTCAATAGCACTTCCTAAAACAAAACATAGTCCAAATGAGCGTCTTAAATATGAACATATTACAGCACCTGGTAGTGGCGTTATGTATAAAAGTACTTCTACTAATGGTTTTGACTATTTTAGAGGACCGAAATTTATGAATGTTTATGGAGATGTAAATACTGCTACATATACTCTTTATACTAGTTTTGTAGAAGATGCTAATGTAGTTCTTAGTGGTAGTAATTATATTACTGACTTTAATTTTAAAGGACAACTAAGCAGTAGTATAAACAATAATAATAATACTATTAATATTACGATGCCTTATGGAACAGATTTATCAAACATGACACCTACAATAAAAGTTAGTGATGATGCTTTCTTAGGTTTAAATTGTAAAGGAATTACAAATTTTACTAGCCCACTAAGATACGATGTTATAGCTCAAAATGGTGATTTTAGAAGTTATACTCTTAATGTTAAAGTAGCTGCTCAAACACCTCCGGATCCAACTAATCCAGGTCCTGTTGTAAAACCTGTAGATCCAGCAACTCCAACAACACCGCTAACTCCTGGAGTTAAACCTGCAGATCCAACAACACCGCTAACACCTGGAGTTAAACCTGCAGATCCAACAACACCGCTAACACCTGGAGTTAAACCTGCAGATCCAACAACACCAGTAACACCATCTACACCAGTTAGTAAACCAAACAATAACGAAAATGTAGCTGGAACAAATAACCAAGCTAATGGTAATGAAGGAAATAATAATGATAAAAATATGACAGGTAATGCTGGCGTAATAAATGTTATGGGATCAGTTCCTCATACAGCATTAGGTAATTTATCAAATATTAGTTCACAATTATTTAGTAGCCTAAGTTTATTAGGTGCTTGTTTATTCATGAAAAAGAAAAATAAGTAAATATAAATAATAAGAAGTATGCACAATAGTAGATTGTGCATACTTTTATTAATGTACACTTGTAATAATTTATTTAGGCATTATAATATATAAGACTTGAGGTGACAAGATGTTTACTAATAAAGATTTAAGAAGATTAATATTACCATTAATTGTAGAACAACTACTAGCAGTAACAATAGGTATGGCAGATACAATGATGGTAGCAAGTGTAGGAGAACAAGCAGTATCTGGATTAGCATTAGTAGATACTATTAATATATTATTAATAAACATCTTTGCTGCATTAGCAACTGGTGGAGCAGTAGTAGCTGCTCAATTCTTAGGAATGAGAAATGAAAAATCAGCATGTAAATCAGCTAAACAACTATTACTAAGTACATTAGTTATATCTACTATTATAATGATTATAGCTCTTATAGGTTGTACTAATATATTACAATTAGCATTTGGTGAAGTAGATCCATTAGTAATGAATTATGCTAAAACATATTTTATGATATCTGCTATATCTTATCCTTTTATAGCATTATATAATTCAGGAGCAGCTCTCTTTAGATCAATGGGTAATTCAAAAATTTCAATGTGTACATCATTAATAATGAATATCATGAATATAATAGGTAATGCTATCCTTATCTTTGGTTTTGGTATGGGTGTAGCAGGAGCAGCTATATCTTCTCTAGTATCTAGAATATTTGGAGCAACTCTAATGCTTATAATATTAAAGAATAAGAATAATTCTATATATATTGATAGTTATAGAAGATTAGAAGTAGATACTCATCTTATAAAAAAGATTTTACATATTGGTATACCTAATGGAGTAGAAAATGGTATGTTCCAATTTGGTAAAATCTTAGTACAAGGATTAATAGCTAGTTTTGGTACAATAGCTATTGCTTCTAATGCTTTAGCTCAAAATATAGCTATGATGGAAACTATACCTGCTGCTGCTATTGGTTTATCTTTAATTACTATAGTTGGTCAATGTGTAGGAGCTAATGATTATGAACAAGCTAAATATTATATTAGAAAGTTATTAAAATTAGCTTACTTAAGTATGGCTATTGTTAGTTTAGTTATATTATTGTTTTCTAAACAAATTTTAGGTTTATATGGTTTAAGTTTAGAAACTACTAATTTATCTTGGTTAATGATTGCTCTTCATAGTATTTTTGGTATGTTATTATGGCCTGCTAGTTTTACATTACCTAATGCTTTTAGAGCTAGTAATGATGCTAAATTCACAATGTCTGTTTCTATTGTTTCTATGTTGTTAGTAAGAATAGGAGTAGCTTATATCTATTGTTATACTTTAGGATTAGGTGTAATAGGTGTTTGGTTAGCTATGTTTACTGATTGGTTAGTACGTGTAATATTCTTTACTTTTAGATTACACAATGGTAAATGGATGAAGAAACGCTTAGTTTAATTTTACAAATGCTTAAATTAATGCTAAACTATGTAAAACCGGAGGTAATATATGAAAAATGTAAATACAAAAGAATTGTTAGAACGTGTTAAAGCTTCTAAAAAAAATAAGCCTGAAAATTTAAAAGCAACTAAAAAAAGAAGTAAGGATCATGATCGTTTTAAAGATGTTAACTTTAATGGATAAATAAAGACGCACTTAATTGTGCGTCTTTATTTATCCATATTTATTTATTATAGTAGTTAACTAATAAGTTATATAGGTATTCACTATCTTTAGTTCCTGCTGTTTCAAATGATGAATGCATTGCTAATTGTGCTAATCCTATATCTACACAAGGTATACTTACTTTAGTAGTTAATATATTACCTAAGGTAGAGCCTCCTTTAATATTTGAATTATTAACAAATGTTTGAAATGGTATATTATTATTTAAACATATAGATTTAATATAAGCACTACTATAAGCATCGCTACTGTATTTACTAGTGTTATATTTAATTACTATTCCACCATTAGGATATAAATGATTACTAGGATCATTAACTTCTATATGGTTTGGATGCGTAGCATGTGCATTATCACATGAGATAATAAAGCTATTTGCACAAGCTACTTTATATGATTCTAAAGATTTATTAAGGGAGGAATTAATTCGTTCTAATACATCAATAGTGAAATTAGAATTAGCACCTTGTAGAGTATTAGAACCAATTTCTTCATTATCTAGACAGATATACATATTACAATTAGAACTATTAGGTATTGCATCTATATAAGCTAATAAAGAAGTAAATGCACATTGTAAGTCATCTAACTTAGGAGAAGATATAAACTCATTTTCATGGCCCCAAATTCTACCACTATCTCTTCTATAAAGATATAAATCAGAACCTAATATATCATTAAACTTTATATTACAATAATCTGCTAAATCTTTAACTATATTACCATTAGGACTATTTAAGTATAAAGGTTTTAAATCATTTTGAACATCATACTTATATCCAGTATTAATATCTCTATTCATATGAATAGATAA
>JAVXTN010000110.1:0-4098 GCA_036642635.1 Erysipelotrichaceae bacterium | reverse complement strand
ACGATAGACTATAACGAATTTCTTGATAAACCTAATGCTTCTTACTTAACCTTACTTAGTAAAGATATTTCTTCAATTAGTGAAGGAGTATTTACGGTTATTCCATCATTTGTTAGTTACGTTACGCGAATTGGTATTTCTATTATTATGTTATTTGTACTAGATTATATATTTGCTTCTATCTTTCTTGCAGTTGGAGTAATAATCTTTATTCTTTCAAAGCTACTTCGTAAAAAGAATAAAGAATTTAATACTTATTTAATGGCAGAAGAAGAAAAAGTATTAGGATTCTATAATGAAAGTCTAGTTAATACTGATATCTTACGTATCTTTAATAACTATCCGGCAGTATATAAAAAAGAAGAACAAATAAACTCTAGTTATGTTTTAAGCAAGAACAAGAAATATAACTTTAATATCGTTATTAATACTCTATTCTCTTTTTTACTTCGTATCTCATTTGTTTTAGCTATTGGTTACTTCTCACTTAACTTTAATCCTTCCTTTACTGCTGGTAGTATGCTTGGAAGTGTTCAATTAATCTCTAATATTGAAGGACCATTTTCTTCTTTAAGTGGTTTATTTTCTAAATATTACAGTTTGTTATCGAATTCTTCTCGTATCGAAGAGATCTTAAATAAGAAAACTGCAAGTAAATCTCCACTTAAAGAAGAATTTAAAAGAATTGATATTAATAACGTTTCATTTTCCTATAAAGAAAATCAAAACGTTATTAATAATATTAGTTTTGATATCTTACCAAAAGAGTTTATTCTTATTGAAGGAATTAGCGGAGCAGGTAAATCTACTTTCGTTAAATTATTATTAGGTCTACTTAAACCTAATAGTGGAACACTTACTATAAACAATAAATTAGAAACATATGATGTATCTAATTTATTTGCATATGTTCCACAAAATAACTTTATTATTTTTGGAACATTAGAAGATAACTTACGTTATTTTAATGATTCTATTAGTAAAGAAAAAATGATTGAAGTATTAACTAATGTTGGACTAGATAAATATATTGATAAATTAGATACGATGTTATCTTCACTAAGTGATGGTATGTCAATAGGAGAGATCCAACGTATTGGAATAGCAAGAGCTATCTTACTTGATAGTGAGATCTTAGTACTAGATGAAGCTAGTAGTTCACTTGATGTAGCAAATGAAGAAAAGATCTTAACTTATTTAAAGTCATTAAAGAAAACTATTATATTTATCTCACACCGAAGTGTGGTTAAGTCATTTGCTACAAAAGTAATTAAGTTTACTAAAGGGAGTATAAAAGTAGAAGTATTATGAAAAAATTTATAGAGATTATTAATAGTGCAATTAAAAACGATAATAAAAGATATGAGTTATTACCTAAAGACTATACATTCTTTAAAATTAATAGTTTATCTCAACTATTATGGCAAGTAGTAGACCTTAGTTTAACTAGTGAAAAAATAAGAGGTCAAATTAAATCTGATTACTATAACGCTATTGCGAAAGATACAAGTTTTAGTAATGCGTTAGAAGTTCTTTTAACTGCATTTGAAGAAGCTAATATTAAATGTTGTGTTCTTAAAGGAAGCATTATTAAAAACTTGTATCCTTATACATTTTATCGTTCAATGGGAGATATGGACCTTTACGTTGATAAAAAAGACATTCATAAAGCTCTTAAGATCTTAAAATGGTTAGAGTATAAAAAAGATGTTCATTCTGGAAAAGATATTGGTCTTTTTCATCAACCTAATATCTATATTGAATTACATTATAAACTTATTAGTGAATATGAATATGGTGCTAAATACTTTAATGACGGAGTGTTTAATAAATGCGAGTTATATGACGAAAGTAAATATAAAAATATTTATAAATTTAATATTAATGAATATTACATTTATATGGTGATGCATTTACTTAAACACTACGTTAATAATTTATGTGGGATTAGAATGTTCTTAGATATGAATATATATTTAAATGCTTATGAACAAGAATTAGATTTTACTCATATTAATAATGCATTTAAATATACAGCATATGAAGATCTATGTATTTACTTTAAAGATTTTGCAAAAAAAGTATTTAGTATTGATCTTGTTGAAGAAAAAGATAAAGAAGTAGCAGAGTTAGTCTTTGATAGTGGAGTATATGGGAATATTAAGTATAGTGAAAGAAAGAACTTTGCTATTGCTAAAGGCAACAGATTTAAATACTATTTAATATCGTTTTTCCCTCCAGTAAAAACGATAAAGGCCATGTATTATTTACCTAATGTTTCCTTTATATTTATTCCGTTTTGCTATATGTATTTATTTATAAATAGATTCATTCACTTTGGAAGATCGTTTAGAAAGCTTCAAAGAATGAAAAAAACAAAAAAGAAGTAATTTATATAAATATCTTATAACCGATGTTTTAGAAGTAATTTATCGTTAACACTAAGAACGGATGTTAAAAAGGTTTTTAATATGAGACTTTTATGGTACACTATTAACAGTATTTTAAATAATACAAATTTCTATTTCAGTAAATACTATGGGAGGTATTATATGGAAGAAAAATACGTAGCTCCTCTTCTTGAAGAAGTTGATTTTGAAGAGGAAGACATTATGTTGTTATCGGGTAATAATAATCTTTACGATAACTTCACATTATAGGGGATTAAAATTATGAAAAAATCACTTATAGTTCTTGGTCTTGCCTTTTCAGGCGTTATCTTAGGTAGTTTCATAATTCCAGTCGAACCAGCTAAAACTGGTCTTACTGTAATTAATAGTGGCGCTACCGATGTCATTGGTGAAAAGTTTTCAGAAGCTGCAGTTGGCAATAAACAAGCCTTAACTAAAGCTGCCGGAGAATTAATTGCTGTTGATGGTCACCTTGAAGTTAGTTCACTTACTGCTACTAGTCATCCTGTACTAGTAAGAAGTAGTGCAATGGTTGCATTTAAATTTGCACCACTTACAACAGGCGTTAAAGTTATTTATGCTGATACCTCAGATAGAATCTTTAGCGATATTAATCCTAGTACTGTTGAAACATTAAATTTGTTTGGAACATTCGAAGCCGAAGTTACTGCAGATAACTGGGCAACAGTAGAAGCAGGAATTAAAGGAAAGATTACAACAGCTAATTATACCGCTCCATATGGATATAGTTGGGATGGTACATCTATTTCTTATACTAAATGTACTGCTACTGAAGCAACAGTCGTTGAATCACCAGTTCAAGCAGACTTTGTTGGTTCAATCATGGTTGCTCGTCCAGTAATTGTTAAATCAAATACTGCTACATTTGAAGTAAAAGCAACTGGCACAACAGCAACGGTTAATGGAAATGCAACTTATACTGCACATTATGATGAGCTAGTTACATTTACATCAACTTCTCCTACATTTAATCACTGGAAGATTGGAACAGAAATTGTTTCCTATAATAAGGAATTAAAACTAACTGCTTTTGCAGCTTTAACAGCTGAAGAAGTATTAGGTGGAACAGCTGTTAAAGCTGCAAATGTCTATAAGCATGATATCTTAGCTTTGGCCTCTCCAGAAGCCGCTGTATATCAAGTTAAGTATGAATTATTAGAAGGACAAACATTTATTGAATCTGGTATGTTATTTGGAGCAAAGACATATGAAAAAGCTACAAGTAAAGTAATTGCTAGATCAATTAGTGCTGATAATGAATATGCTGTTACATCTGCTACGACAGGAGAAAACTGTGCATACTTAATGTTTAAAGATGTTGATAATGCTATTAAAGTTATTTATAGTGGAGTCGAGTCACCTGTCGTACCAACACCAAGTGAAACAACAAAAACTATTAATTTTGGTACAGATACTTCATTTAAAAATTGGACCAGCAGTTATACAAAACATGACGAAGTTGTTGATAATGTAAATATTAGTTTTGAAAAAGCTAATAAACAGTCTGGTACTATCACTGATTGCCCAGTAACAAAGGGATTTTCACTTACTGTTTCAATTAAAAATCAAGATGTTGTTAACTTTACAGTATCACTTAAAAGATGGGGAACCAAAGTACACAAGGTCGATATCCAATATAGTACAGATGGATTAACTTTTGTGGATA
>JAVXTN010000109.1:2722-4115 GCA_036642635.1 Erysipelotrichaceae bacterium | reverse complement strand
CGTAGCACTCTTTAAATTAATAGTAACTTTAGCACCATCAATCTTAACACCAGAGTTAAGTTTAGCTAATAAATCTTCGCTAATTTCAGGATCTAATTCATCCTTAAAACGATCACCAACAATTGGTTCTCCCGTATTCTCTAATGCTTGAAGCAACATTGAACCAAATAATAAAGTAGGAACAATTAAAATACCAATTACAATCCATATAAAATAATTAGGTTTACCATCAATACTCTTATTTGGAATTACTTTTTTAATACTTTGACTCAATTTATTAAGTTTGCTCATAAAATCACTCCTTGTAGGTTCTATTGTACTATCTTTTCTTCAATTCTTCAACAATTAACTTACTAGTTAATGCAGGATTTGCTTGTCCCTTACTAGCCTTCATTACTTGACCAACTAAGAAACCAACTGCACGATCCTTACCAGCCTTAAAATCTAAAATAGATTGAGCATTATTATCTAACACTGTAGCTATTAAATTAAGGATACTAGCTTCATCACTCATCTGTTTCATACCCTTAGCTTCTACTACACTATGAGGTTCTTTACCAAGCATCATTTCTTCAAATACTATCTTAGCTTGTTTACTAGATATCTCACCTTTAGTAACCATATTAATCATTTCAGCTAAATATTCAGGATTTAAAGGATTATCCACAACCTTAATATTCATTTTATTTAAAGCAGCATTTAATTCAGTAATAGTCCAGTTAGCAGCTAACTTATATTCATTAGTATGCTTAATAACACTATTATAGAAATCAGATAACTCTTTATTATTAACTAATATATCAGCATCTATAGTACTAAGTTTACATTCATTAATATAATAGTTTTTACGCTCACTAGGTAATTGTGGTAATTCTTCAATTACTTTAGTTATAAATTCTTCACTTAATTGAATAGGTGGAATATTAGGTTCTGGGAAGTATTTATAATCTACATTACCTTCTTTTAAACGCATAGCTACAGTACTTCTACTAGCTTCATCAAATCTTCTAGTTTCTTGTGTAACTTTACCACCTTCTTCTAGTATTTTTGTTTGTCTTTCTATTTCAGATTCTATTGCTTTAGAAACATTACTTATAGAGTTTAAATTCTTTATTTCTGTACGTGTACCTAAAGTAGTAGTACCTACTTCACGCATTGATATATTTATATCACAACGCATACTTCCTTCTTCCATTTTAACATCACTTACTCCTAAGTAATATAAAGCAGTACGTAACATCTCAATATATGAAGTAGCTTCTTTAGCACTTCTTATATCTGGTTTTGATACAATTTCTATTAAAGGAGTACCAGCACGATTAAAATCTATTAAAGTACCATTAAAGTTATGGAACTGTTTAGCAGTATCTTCTTCCATATGTATTCTTTCAAT
>JAVXTN010000109.1:0-2712 GCA_036642635.1 Erysipelotrichaceae bacterium | reverse complement strand
CTTTTGCTCCATTATCTGTTGGAATATTAACACTTCCATTACTTCCAATTGGATGAAATTGTTGAGTAATTTGATATCCTTTAGGTAAATCACTATAATAATAGTTTTTACGATCAAACTTAATTAAACTATCTATCTTACAGTTCATAGCAGTACATGCTCTTATAGCTAATTCTACAGCATATTTATTTAAACATGGTAATGTTCCTGGTAATGCTATATCTACTTCATTAACACATGAATTAGGTAATGAAGCAAATGATAGAGGTGCTGAAGAAAACATCTTAGTTTTAGTTTTTAATTCACAGTGAATTTCTATTCCTATTACTACTTCGTATTTCATTTTATAACCTCCACGCATTTATCTTTCATATTACACTCTTCTTCTATAGCTTTAGCTATATTAAACATTGTTTGTTCTTCAAAAGCTTTTGTTGTTATATTTACTCCAATAGGTAATTCATTTACAAGAGCTGTTGGTATACTCATACTAGGAAATCCTGAGAAGTTTCCTAATAACATATGGTTTTCAGCTACTAAATAAGTACATGATAGTTTTTCTCCATAAGAATCATCAGGATGAGGTGCTACACTTCCAGCAGAACTACCAATAATAGCATCACAATCAGCCATAATAGTTTTTAATTCATTAACTATAACTTGCCTTACTTTTTGAGCTTTCATAAATATCTTTTCTTGATTTTCTACAAATAATGAATAGCTTCCAATAACAAAACGTTTTCTTACTTCACTTGAAAATCCTGCAGTACGAGAATTAATCATTACATCATCTACATTTTCTCCTATTACTTGTTCACCAAATCTTATACCATCTAAATTAGAATGATTAGCAGTAGCTTCAGCATTAGCTATAATTAAATATGTAGGTAATAAAGCTTCCATGTGTTCTTGATTAAAATGTACATGTTTAATTATAGCACCACGTTTAGCTAAGTTATCTATAAGTTTATCGAATTCTTTTAGTATACTATCATCTTTTATTGCTTCATATATATTGTCTACTATAGCTATTTTCTTTCCTGTTATATCACTATTTAGATTAGTACTATAGTTTTCAACAACTTTAGAAGATGATGTCATATCTAGATCATCACGTCCTGCTAATACTTCTAGAGCAGTAGCTGCATCACTTACATTAGATGTAAAGTATCCTACTGTATCTAATGATGAAGCATATGGGATTATACCATATCTAGATATTCTTCCATAGGTTGGTTTAACTCCACATATTCCACAGTAACCTGCAGGTTTTCTAATTGAATCTCCTGTATCACTTCCTATAGCTAAAGGTACAATACCAGCAGCTACTAAAGCAGCACTACCACCACTAGATCCACCAGTAATTCTACTAGTATCATAAGGATTACAACAACGTCCTATATTAGCATTAATATTAGTACCACCCATTGCTAATTCATCCATACTAGATTTAGCAATAAATATAGAACCAGCATCTCTTAATTTTTTTACAATTGTTGCATCATAAGCTGGAACATAATTCTTTAATATATTACTACAAGCAGTAGTTCTTATTCCTTTAGTAGATATATTATCTTTTAATACTACAGGTACTCCATATAGTTTACTATTCTTATCAATAGTCTTTAAGTTTTCTATTTGAGGTTCTATATCACATAAGGTAACTACTGCGTTCAACTTATCTTGTGATGCTTTAGCATCTTCTATAGCTTTATTAGCTGTTGTTACAATATCTTTAATATCTTTCTTAGTATTCATTATTTTACCACCTTTGGAACTAATACATGTCCTTCTCTAGTTTTAGGAGCATTCATTAATGCTTCTTCTTGTGTTATAACATTATCAACTATATCTTCTCTAATAAATGTAGTTGGTTCACTAAATGGATATATCATTGGTTCTACTTCACTTGTATCTATCTTATTTAGTAATTCCATTTGTTGCATTAAAGTTTTAAATTCTTCTTGTAATTCTTCTACTTCTTGATCACTTAGATCAAACATAATATCATTAGCTAAATGTTTAAAATATTCTTTACTTAGTTTTTCCATAATTTATCTCCTACTTTTCTATTACAATTACTTCTTTACTACCTTTAGGTTTCTGTAATAAAGCAACTGTATCATTTACAACTTTTACATCTATAGTATATTCAGCATTAGTATCACTAAAATCAGTTAATAGCTTCTTTAAATACTGAATTGTTGCTATTTGTTCATTATAGGTTTTACCCTGTAGTGTTACTGTAATATTTAATTTATCTAATATATTTGATATATACTTACCTTTACCTATTACTGATACATTCTCAGGTAATGATTGTGATATAGCATTCTTTAATGTTACAAATTGTGTATAAGTAACATTATCTATTTTTTCTACATCTTTACTTGGGAATAAATACCATTTCTCATCTATTTGAGTAAACTTAGCATTATTAGAATCAAAGTATGCTTCTGCGATAAATGATCCTGGTAATGTTTCATCTGTTGATGATGAGTTATATATTGTAACATATATTGGGACTGTATCGCCAACTTGAGGCATATTTTTTAAATAAGATACTAATTTACGTGCGCTCTCTTCTACATATAAATCAAATTTAGCTTTATCCATTTGAACTGTTTTACCATATAGACCATCATCTACTTGTAGTTTATCATTAACTACCATTGCTATAGATACTCCATTTAGTTCATATTTATCTTTTTC
>JAVXTN010000108.1:0-4118 GCA_036642635.1 Erysipelotrichaceae bacterium | reverse complement strand
ATTATAGAATGTGAGGGTATTCCTCATGATGATCATACTTTAGCTATTGCTATGAGTGATATGATGGTAGCTATGAAGAATTCTTCTTTAAATACTAAAGAAGAATTATTAAATTCTTGTATTAAGGATATTGGTATGGGACAAGAAGCTGTTAATAAAATGATTTGTAAGTATGGAGATAAGCCTGTTTGTTTAAATAAAATTATAAATAAACTTGATAAAGATTATAAAGATATGGTAAGTGATATTAAAGAAATTATGTAGAGGGTAAATTGATGGAAAATAAAGATGCTTTGATTAATCGTTTTTTAAATTATATTAGTATTGATACTACTAGTGATCCTAATAGTAGTAGTGTTCCTAGTACTTCTTCTCAGCTAACATTTGCTAATAAAATGTTAGCTGAATTAGAAGCTTTAGGTCTTAAGGATATTTATCTTAGTGAGTTTGGTGTAGTTTATGCTAAATTACCTGGTAGTCTTTCTAATAGCATAGGTTTAATAGCTCATATGGATACTTCATGTGATGCTAAGGGTAGTGATATAAAAGCTAGAGTAATTAATAATTATGATGGTGGTATTATCAAATTAAATCCTACAATGGAGATGTCTCCATTAATGTTTCCTTCGCTATTAAATCATGTTACACATGATTTAATAGTTAGTGATGGTACTACTCTTTTAGGTGCTGATGATAAGGCTGGTATTACTATTATAATGAGTGTTTTATCTTATTTTAAGGATCATCCTAGTGTTGAACATAATGAAATTTGTATAGCATTTACTCCGGATGAAGAAATAGGATTAGGGACGAAGCATTTTGATGTTAAGCGCTTGGGTGCGCTGGTGGCATACACCATAGATGGCTCAGATGTAGGGGAATTAGAGATAGGGAACTTTAATGCTAGTAAAGCAGTAGTAAAGATTAAAGGATGTAGTATACATCCAGGTTATGCTTATAAAAGAATGTTAAATGCTAGTTTATTAGCTACTGAATTTATAAGTGAGTTAGACAAGGAAGATACTCCATACTATAGTAAAGAAGACAAAGGCTTTATCCATGTATGTAATATAGAAGCCCAATGTGAACAATCTAAAATAGAACTTATTATACGTGATTTTGACCAAACATTAGTTGAACACCGTAAACAAACTATAAAAGATATAGCTAATAGTTTAAACATTAAATATGGTAAAAACGATCTAGTAGAAGTAGAAATAAGTGATAGTTATTATAATATGCAGGATAATTTAAAGAAGACACCTAAGGTGTATGAATATGTATATGAATGCATGAAAGACTTAGGAATGAATCCAACCTATGCAAAAATAAGAGGAGGAACAGATGGAGCAAACCTAACCAACCAAGGCCTACCTTGTCCGAACCTCGGAACTGGAGGTTATAATTTCCATGGAAATTATGAGTACCTTAGTCTAAATGAAATGCAACAATCAATAGAACTAATTATAAAGATAATGAAAGAATACTAAGCACAATGAGTAAAATCATAGTGCTTTTTATAATTTATAAAGAAAGAATAGGGATAAAGATATGGATGTAGTATAATTAAATGTAAGGAGTGATAAAATGTTAAGTTTAGATATACACGGATTAACCATTAAAGAAGCAAAACAAGCAATAGATAAACATTTAGAAAAGATACCAAGTTCTATTCATGAAGTACCTATTATTCATGGTTATAACTATGGAACAGCTTTAAAAGATTATGTAAATAAGCAATATAAACATCCAAGAGTAATTAGAAGAATTAAAACAATGAACCCAGGAGAAACAATTTTAGTGTTAAAATAAGGATAAAATTTGATATAATAGTATACAGTAAATAGGAGGAAGTATATGAAAGAACTAATTGAACCAATAGCAAAAATATTGAAAGTAAAAACCGAACAGGTAGAAAGAACATTAGCATTATTACAAGACAGTAATACAGTACCCTTTATAGCTAGATATCGTAAAGAAATGACTGGAGGACTAGATGAAGATCAAATAAGAGTAATAGAAGAACAGTACTCTTATCAGTTAAATTTAAAAAATAGAAAAGAAGATGTAGCAAGATTAATTGAACAACAAGGAAAACTAGATGATGAAATTAAAACATTGTTAGCTAATGCTACTAAACTATCACAAGTAGAAGATATCTATCGCCCATATCAACAAAAAAGAAAAACAAGAGCAACAGATGCTATTGCTAATGGCCTTAAGCCATTGAGTGAGTATATATTAAGCTTACCATTAGAAGGAAATGTTAATGAAGAAGCTAAGAAGTACTTAAACGATAAGATTACTACAGTAGAAGAAGCACTACAAGGAGCTAAAGATATTATAGCTGAAGTAGTAAGTGATAACTTAGATGTAAGAAATAAGATTGTTATAGCAATGCAAAATAACGGTAAAATTAAAACTACTGAAAAGAAAAAACACGAAGATGAAATGAAAGTATATAAGATGTACTATGACTATGAAGAAAGAATAGCAACAATAGCAAATCATCGAGTAATGGCAATCGATAGAGGAGAAAAAGAAAAAGTAATCAGTGTTAATATAAGTTTTGATGATACATACATTATACAATGGACTAATAGATTATATCTAAAAAGAGAAGTTAGTATATGTGATAATCTAGTAGTAGAAGCAATAGCAGATGGATTAAAAAGATTAGCATTCCCATCAATAATGCGAGGAATTAGAAATGAATTAAGTGAAAGAGCACATACAGCTTCAATTGAAGTATTTTCAAGTAATTTAGAAAATCTATTATTACAACCACCATTAAAAAAGAAAATGATACTAGGACTAGATCCAGCATTTAGAACTGGATGTAAACTAGCAGTAATAGATGAAACAGGAAAAGCATTAAAAGTTAGTGTTATATATCCACATGCACCAGTCTTTAAAGTTAAAGAATCAAAAGATATTGTGTTAGGATTATTGAATGAGTTTCCAATTAATGTAATAGCAATCGGAAATGGAACAGCATCAAGAGAGTCTGAAAGCTTTGTAGCAGAACTTATAAGAGAAAATAATTTAGATGTTCAATATTCTATGGTATCTGAAGCAGGAGCATCAGTATATTCAGCAAGTAAATTAGCTAAAGAAGAATTTCCAGATTTACATGTAGAACAGAGATCAGCAATATCAATTGCTAGAAGAATGCAAGATCCGTTATCAGAACTTATTAAAATAGATCCACAATCAATTGGAGTAGGCCAATACCAACATGATTTACCACAAGCACAATTAAAAGAAAGATTAGAGTTTGTAGTAAGTAAAGCAGTAAATAGAGTAGGAGTTAATGTTAATACAGCATCAGCTACATTATTAAAGAATATATCAGGATTAAATGGAGCAACAGCTAAATCTATAGTTGACTATAGAGAAGAAAATGGAGAAATACTAAATAGAACAGCATTAAAGAAGATACCTAAATTAGGAGCTAAAGCATTTACACAAGCAGCAGGATTCCTTAGAATAGAAGATGGTAAAGAACTATTAGATGCTACTTCTATTCATCCAGAAAGTTATAAGTTAACTAAACAAATATTAAAACTATTAGGAATTAAAGAAAAAGAAATGGGAACACAAATAGCAAGAGATGCTATAGCTAACATTAATATTGATAACCTAATAGAAGAAGTTCAATCAGATAAATATACAGTAGAAGATATATTAGATAGTATATCATTACCATTAAGAGATTATAGAGATCGTTATGATGCTCCATTATTAAGAAGTGATGTATTAACATTTAATGATTTAAACCAAGGAGATACACTACAAGGAATAGTTAGAAACGTAGTAGACTTTGGAGGATTTGTAGACATTGGACTAAAAGAAGATGGACTTATACATATATCACAATTAGGAAAAAGAGTTAATCATCCAAGTGAAATATTAAGTGTAGGAGATATTGTAACTGTAAGTATCTTTAAAATAGATGAAGAGAAACATAAAGTACAATTATCATTGGTAGCTTAATATGAAACAAAACTATATAGATAATTTACATGATTATCAAATAGAAGAAGTACAACATGTAATAAACCAATGTAATATGAATAACTATAATAAAACAATATTTATAGGAGATTCTATTATAA
>JAVXTN010000107.1:0-4174 GCA_036642635.1 Erysipelotrichaceae bacterium | reverse complement strand
CTAGTGAAGGTGCTACTGTTATAGCAGTAGCTAGAAGAAAAGAGAGATTAGATGAGATAGTAGAACAGACTAAAGGACTTAAAGGAACTGTTGTTGCTTTCCCTGGTGATGTATCTAGTAAAGAGATTAATGAAGCCATGATAGATTTTGCTGTTAAGAATTATGGTAAAATTGATGTTTTAGTAAATAATGCTGGAATTATGGATGAGATGACACCCGTTCATGAGTTAACTGATGAACTTTGGGATAAAGTACAGAAGGTTAATGTATATGGACCTATGTGTGCTTGTCGTAAAGCAGTAAATGTTATGATGGAACAATCTAATGGTGGTGTCATTGTAAATGTTGCCTCTGTTGGAGGACTTCACGGTGCTCGTGCTGGTCTTGCTTATACTGCTAGTAAACATGCTTTAGTAGGTATTAGTGAGAATATAGGATTTATGTATGCTAATAATAAAATACGTTGTAATGTTCTTTGCCCAGGTGGTGTAGATACAGAAGTAGGAGTTAATATTTCACATCCTAGTACATTTGGGATTGGAAGAGTTATGACTGGTACTGCTTCTAACCCTCGTTCTGGTCAAGCTTCTGAAATAGCAACAGCTGCTTTATTCCTTGCTTGTGATGATTCTAGTCTAATTAATGGTACTACTTTGGTAGCAGATGCTGGTTGGACTGCTTATTAGTAGATATATGTTTACATAATGCTAGAATGATTGTATAATGTTCTAGTCGTGAGCCGACAAATTGTCGAAAAGGTAGAAGCAATGCTTCTGCCTTTTCATTTTGTTTAAAGAAAAAATGCTGAATATCCCCCATAATAGGATGAAAAATCAATTAGTGTTGTTAGTTTATTTAAACTAACAAAAATTATAAAAGTATCTTCATATGTTAGGCTATTTATCGGCTTTTCTTTAATTTTTTTGATTAAAACACTAGTAATCGCTGCATAATTAACATATAATAAAAATGCAATTAGGATTAACATTGCAAGAAAGAGGTCTATATGGTTAATAAAATAAGAATTGGTATTGTAGGTTATGGAAACCTTGGTAAAGGTGTATGTAAAGCTGTAACACAAAATGAAGATATTGAATTAGTAGCCATCTTCACAAGAAGAGATCCAGCTACTTTAAATAATCCTGATGGATTAATGGTACACATAGATGAAATAAATACATATAAAGATAAAATTGATGTAATGATACTATGTGGAGGAAGTGCTACTGATTTAGCAGTTCAAGGACCAATGATCGCTGAAAACTTTAATACAGTAGATAGCTTTGATACACATGCTAAGATACCTAACTACTTCGCTAAGATGGATGAAGTAGCTAAGAAAAATAATCATTTAAGTATTATATCTGTAGGATGGGATCCAGGTCTATTCTCATTAAATAGATTACTAGGATCTGTAGTATTACCAGAAGGTAAAGATTATACATTCTGGGGTAAAGGAGTATCTCAAGGACACTCAGATGCAATAAGAAGAATTAAAGGCGTAAAGAATGCCATCCAATATACTATACCACTAGATAGTGCATTAGCTAGTGTAAGATCTGGATCTAATCCAGAACTATCAACAAGAGAAAAACATTCTCGTTTATGTTATGTTGTAGCTGAAGATAATGCTGATACTGTAGCTATAGAAAAAGAAATAGTAAATATGCCAAATTACTTCTCAGATTATGATACAACAGTAAACTTTATAACTGAAGAAGAATTAAATAAGAACCATAGTGGTATGCCTCATGGAGGATTTGTAATTAGAACTGGAGTTAGCGCAACAGGAACTAAACAAAAAATTGAATTTTCATTAGATTTAGGAAGTAACCCTGAATTCACAAGTAGTGTATTAGTATGCTATGCAAGAGCTATAGCTAAATTAGCAAAAGAAGGAAAAACAGGAGCTTGTTCTGTTCTTGATATTCCATTTACATACTTATCTAATAAAACACCTGAAGAATTAAGAAAATCATTATTATAAAATTAATAAAGCATCTCTGTAGAGATGCTTTATTTAGTTATAGGGATATGGTAGAATAAAAGAAATGTGAGGTGGTTATAATGGTCTTAACTGATGAGGAAATAGTATTCTTTAGTGGACAAATAGATTCTGAACCAATACAAGGAATAGATCCTAGTGTAATTGATAAAATGAATTATGAAGAAGTTGTTAAATCTCTAAGGATTAAACACTTACTTGATGGTAATACCTACACAAGAGAGGGTAATTATTATTTAGAAGTTATAACTGGTTATAAACAATGTAATACATACTTAGCACTTGATCAGATGTTCATGGCTATTAATGATACCTATGTTTATATTTTACATAAGGTAGATTTTGATTATAATGTTCTTTATGTACGTAAAGAAGTGATTGTAGATGAAATTATGAATTGTTTAAAGTTCACTAAATATAGTTCATTTGAAACAATTCTAAATAATAAAATTTGGCATGTTTCAAGAGATGCTGCTATTAATTTAATAAAAACTAAATTCCAATTTGAATTTAACTTAGGTAAATTTGTTGATGGTCATATAGTATATTCAATAATTGTAGTAAATTATAGAGGTTCAAAATTCATGTATAATGATCTTAATGAAACATTTAGACAAATCCAACCAAAAGAGTTTAGAAGAGAAGTGGAAAGTGTATTTGAAATAGTAGATAACAGTAAACTGAATTAAAAAGAACGTTCCTTAGAACGTTCTTTATTTAATTCTTTTTCTTTTTAATGATTGCTTTATAACCAGAGTAAGTAACATAGAAATAAGCTAAGTATATAACTCCTATAATACATCCAGTAATTAAACTAGCACTTAATACACTAGATTGCCCCATCATTACAATTACATCATTCATACTTGTAATACCTACATAGCAATGTGCAATAGCTAATAGTAATGGTAACATAAAGTAAATTCCTATTTGTAGAAGAAGAGTATGATTAATCATTTTTTCTTCAGTACCTATTTGTCTTAAAGTATTATAACGTTTAACATTATCACTAGCATCACTTAACTGTTGAAGAGCTAATATAACAGCACTACTAATAATAAATATAATACCTAAATATAATCCTATATAAATGAATGTAATTGACATTCCTTTATTAGCTTCAAGAATTTCTGTTTTGTTATTTATCATAGATCTAACGATAGTATTATTACTATCAGCACTTATAATATCACTTAATATATTTTGATAGTTATCAGTAAGAGTAATCATATCTGCATTTGGTTCCACATTAGCATTATAATAAATAGTATTTGGATTAATATTAGCAGGTATAATATCATCATTAACAATTATATATAATTCACTACTAGTTTGAGAAGTAGCAAATGGAACTTCTGAATATTCTTCTACTAATTTAATGTCTTTATTGAATATTTCAAGTGTGTTGTTATAATCAAAATCTATTAATATATCTTCTAAGAAACTATGATACAATGTATTGATTCTTGCTTCATTACTAGCTAGAGTAATTTCTTCTTTACCAGCGTTTCTAGCTTGTTTATTGAAATCTGATAATTTGATAATTTCTAATGGTTGATCCATTAAACTAGGTGGAATTGTTTCTATATCTTTCACATCAGTAGAGAATTTTTTCATTAAATTACCTAGTGTAGCTTTTTCACTAAAATAACTATATAAATAATGTTCATCTTTAGTTTGATCACTAATTGATTCATTATATTGTTCTATTTCATTTAAGAACTCATTATTTATAGAACTATCTACATTGAAAGTTGTTATATAACTGCTAAAATCATAAGGAGTCATATTTTTTAAACTAGCATTTGATGAACTATTTAAATTAATACCTGTAGATAAAGCACCAATACTAAGTAATAGCATAATACAAACTACTGACATCGAAGCGAAGTTAGAATTCATTTTACTACTAATTTGTCTTAAAACAAACATATTTAGATTTTTAAAATATAGCTTTTTACTACATTGAGCAAATTTAAGTAGGAAACCTGCTAATGACATAAAGAATAATAAAGTTCCTACTGACCCAATTACAATAACTCTAAGGATGTTAACTTTCATGAAACCAAATACTAACATTTGATAGTAATCCCATCCTAATAAACATACTGATATAATAAATAGTATTACAGATAATTGAATATTTAATATTTTAAGAGATTCACTCTT
>JAVXTN010000106.1:0-4176 GCA_036642635.1 Erysipelotrichaceae bacterium | reverse complement strand
ATGATTATTGCTCCTGATCGTTTTGTTCCTTTATTTGAGAAGAATGGTTTTATAGCTAGAATAGATATGTACGCTATAGAGGAAGCTTGTAAGTTACTACAATTATGGGCTAATGCTGAGCTTCCTCTTATCCCTATTGCTATTAATTTATCTCGAATTACATTAGCTAAACCGATGTTTCTTCTTAATTTAATGAGTATTGTAGAAACTTATAATATTGATCCTAAATATATAGAGTTTGAGATTAATGAAAATTATATATTTAATGATTTTGATCATATTATAATTTTATTACATGATTTAGAGCGTAAGGGTTTCCCGATTGCTATTGATAACTTTGGTGTTGGTTGTTCTTCATTAAATTTATTAAAGGATGTTCCTCTAAATTCTGTTAAATTAGATCGTTCTTTTATTTCTAATACTTATAATTCTAAACGTGGTGAGATTCTTATTACTAATACTGTTGATATGGCTCATAGGTTAGATATTAAAGTAGTTGCTGAGGGTATAGAAACTGTTCAACAGTTAGAGTTTGTTCAGAGGATTCACTGTGATTCAGTTCAGGGTTATTATTTTTCTTCAATTGTTGATGTCCAAACATTCAGTCAACTATATATAAAAACAAATAATCTTTAAAGGGAATTTATGAAGAGATGAAAGGCTTATTTTAAGGGCTTTTAAAGAGGTTTGTTAGTTTATTGTTAGTTTATAAATAAAAAAAAGCCAGATGGCTTTTTTTATTATTCTAAGAATTGGAATTCGTAATCACATATACCTACGATGTCTCCATCTTTACAACCAGCTTCTCTTAAAGCTGAGTCAACATTAAGAACACGCATCTTACGCGCGAATCGTTGAGCACCATCTTCACTATTGAAGTTAGTCATTTTATAAGCTCTTTCAATTTCATAACCAGTTAAGTTCCAACGTCCATTACCAAGATTTTGAATTTGGAATTGTTCACCTAATGGTTCAAATTTATAAAGAACTCCTTCACTACTAGTTGCTTCATCCTCAGCATATAATGGGAAGGCTGGAGTTACTGCTAATAGATCACTACAACGATACATTACTCGATCTAGTCCTTCAGCAATAATAGTAGTAGTTTCAAATATTTCTACATCAGGATACTTAGCTTTAAAACGCTCTAAATTAGCTTGAGCATCAGGTAGATCCATTTTATTAGCTAAGATTACTTGAGGTCTTTCCATTAAGCGATATTCATAATCAGCTAATTCTTTATTGATTATTTCATAATCTTTTATTGGATCACGACCATCATTAGCTCCCATGTCAATAATATGAATAATTACACGGCAACGTTCAATATGACGTAAGAACTGATGACCTAATCCTTTACCTAATGAAGCACCTTCTATAAGTCCAGGTAAATCAGCCATAACAAAGCTACGGCCTTCTCCTCCTTGAACTAATCCTAAATTAGGAGTTATAGTTGTAAAATGGTAATCAGCTATCTCAGGACGTGCAGCACTAACGACAGATAGTAGTGTAGACTTTCCTACAGAAGGGAAACCTACTAAACCAACATCAGCTAACACTTTAAGTTCAACAATAATATTTTGTTCTTCTCCTGGTGCTCCCATTTCACAATATTCAGGTGCAGAGTTCTTACTTGATTTAAAGTGGAAGTTTCCTCTACCACCCTTACCTGCTTTAGCAACAATAGCTTGTTGTCCATGGCGAGTTAAATCAGCAATTGTGACATCTGTTTCAAGAATTTTCACAATTGTTCCTGGAGGTACTTTAACAATGAAGTCTTCACCATCAGCACCATGCATTTTTTTGATTTTTCCTCTACCACCGTTTTCAGCAGCAATCTTTTTATTGTAACGTAGATCTAGTAATGTTGATTTACCTTCATCAACTTCAAATACTACGTTACCTCCTCTACCACCATCACCACCGGCAGGTCCACCTAGTGGTACGTATTTCTCGCGACGGAATGCTACGATTCCGTCACCACCGTCTCCGGCTTTGATATGTATTTTAACGCGGTCAATAAACATAGATTAACCTCCTTATTTTAGCAAAAGAAAATCCCCTTTGCTGGGGGATTTTTTTATTATGCTTTTGGGTAAACTGAAACTTTAGTTTTATCTTTACCTAAACGTTCAAACTTAACAATACCACTTGCTGTTGCAAATAATGTATCGTCTCCACCTCTACCAACATTGGTACCTGGATGAATTTTAGTTCCACGTTGACGGTAAATGATTGAACCTGCATTCGTAAATTGTCCATCAGCTTTTTTAGCACCTAATCGCTTAGATTGAGAGTCACGTCCGTTCTTTGTAGAACTAACTCCCTTTTTAGAAGCGAACAACTGAATATCTAATACAAACTTCATAATCACACCTCCAGTTCTCTTATACAGATATATTTTCTATAAGACGTTTCAACCGTTCTTAACTGTATCAACATTACTTGTAATATTGTTTGAGTTATTTCACAGTTTAACTTGTTAACTTCGATTTTTACACATCCTTCATTCATTAATGAAGTACATGATCCATCTGCTAGTTGATCTAATGCATTTAATATTCCTACACTAATTGAACTAACTCCCGCACAAACTAAATCTTGTCCCTTAGAACTATAATTAGCATGTCCTGTTATTTCAATCTTATGTATTACTTTATCTTTTGCATAGATCCCAACTTCTACCATAATTATGCCTCGATTGCTTCGATAACTAATTTAGTATAAGGTTGACGGTGACCTTGTTTACGGTGAGAACTACCATCTTTACATTTGTATTTAAAGATCATAATTTTCTTTGCTTTACCTTGTTTTTCAACTTTGGCAGTAACTTTAACACCTTTTACGTATGGAGTTCCAACACGTAAAGTTCTGTTAGAATAAGCAACAACTTTATCGAATTCGACTACATCTCCAGCTTCAACGTTTAATTTTTCAACGTAGATTTCTGAACCGACTTCAACTTTTAATTGCTTTCCACCTGTTTCAATAATTGCGTACATATTTCGCACCTCCTTCATGTTTTTATGAGACTCGCCATGTAAGGTGACCGTAGTACTTAAACCTTACTTTGTGCGGTTGCAGCCACAAAAGGACATACAACACCGTTATATTACCATATGCAACCTATTAAGTCAATTATTTCCTTATTTAATTTCATTAATTTCTTTAACTAGACATGAATTTTCTTTTTCTATTCTTCCAGACGCTAAAATATATTGACCTTTCACTAATATTTTTTGTCTTCTTGCATATAAATCAGGCATTATAACTAGATCAAAGCTTCCTGTATCATCACTAACATTAACAAAGGCCATTACATCACCTCTTTTTGTTCGATGTTGTTTAATTCGATCTATTTGTCCTAGAATTTTAGCATATCCAATTCTATTCTTAGTCTCTATTATGCTTTTAACATCAGCATAGTTCTTTCTTAATGTAAATAGTGGATGTTCTCCTAAATAGAATCCTAGATATTCTTTTTCTATCAATACTCTTTGTTTATTATTCTCTTTAACATTTATTAATTCATGTCTTCCACCTGCTAAATCAAAGCTTACTTGGTTTTCATTTCCATTTACTAGGTTTGCTAGTTTTAGTGCTTCTTTACAGCTTGCTATTAATGTTGCTCTATTATTATGAATTAAATCAAACACACCAGCATTTATCATTGCTTCTAGAGTCTTATCTTTTACTTCATATTTATATAGTCTACTTACTGCTGTATAGAAATCTTTAAATATTCCATTTTCTTCTTTTTCTTTCATTATACTTACTACAGTGTTTCTTGCTAATCCTTTTATTAATGTTAATGGGCATCTAATATTATTATCTTCTATTTCATATTTGTTTGTTGATAAATTAATATCTGGTCCTAATATCTTGATTCCTATCATTCTTGCTTCTAAAATGTACTCTACAGTTTTATTATCATTAACTATAACACTATTTAATAAACTAACAAAGAATAGTGTTGGCTTATTAGCTTTAAGATATGCCATTTGATAACATATTAATGCATATGCTACACTATGTGATTTATTAAATCCATAGTTAGCAAACTTCATTATTAGTTCATATACTTGGTTTGCTAATTTTTCTGTATATTTTAATTTCATTGCACCATTTATAAAGTCTTTTTTTAGAGCTTCTACTTGATTGCTTTTCTTTTTACTT
>JAVXTN010000105.1:0-4201 GCA_036642635.1 Erysipelotrichaceae bacterium | reverse complement strand
GGTAATGTAGCATTAATTGAAAACATAAAGTTATCCATAATCTCACCTCAGTGCTTATTATTATAGATTTATTTATATCTAATGTAAAGTTTAATTAGCTTTTTTTATCAAATTTAGTTCCACATTGAGGACATGTAATAGTAATATTACCATGTCCTTTAGGTACTCTAACATTCTTTTTACATTGTGGACATTTAAAGTACTTATAATCTTTACGATCTTTCCATTTTTTCTTCATATAATTAACTTTATTTCTTATTGGTTGAGTAGCACTCATAAATTTAACATTCTCGTTATAGCGTTTAACATAATTCTTTGATAGTATTCTAAAGTATGTATATCCTAATGGTATTAAAGCTAGCATAACTAATATTTGATTCCCACTAAATATACCTATAAATGTTAATATAGTATATAAAACAAATATCCATATTGAATATTGATCTACTCCATGTCTTCCATACATAAATCTCATAAATTTTTCTTTCATAAAATACCTCCTAATTTATGTATCATTATAACATACTTTACTTATGTAACTGTGCCACAATTATTGTTAATTATGTGATTATATATTTTATATGTTATAATATTGTTCATGGAGGTTTTATATGAATAACTTAGAACAGGATATAATGAAGGCTGCTAGCAGCTTCATAGAATTATATGAATCAAATGGTACATTTGATTATAGTACTGCTAGTCTTTATACAATTGATGAAATGCTAAATGATCTTCATCTTAGTAAACCAACTGATGAAGAAATAGCTAATGCTTGTAGCATCTTTGGTTCCTATATCTTTGAAACTCTTAAAAGGAACTATGGTGGTACATATACTATGGATGAAATCGAACCTTCTCTATTAAGTGATAAATCACTTAATAGAGTAAAGCTTCTAGTTTTTTCTAAGGTTGGTAGTAGAATAATAGTTGGTGATAGTCATAGTATAATAGATTATCTTAAAGATTATGTAAGTGCTCTATTTAGTAAGCCTCTAAACGAATCGTTAGATTATATATTAATAAAATAGTGCGTATATACGCACTATTTTATTTGGTCTATAATTATATCTACGATTCGTTTAGAGGCTTGTCCATCCCCATAAGGATTACTTGCATGACTCATTTGTTCATATACTTCAGTATTAGTTAAAAGTTCTTTTAACATACTATAAATTGTTTCTTCATTAGTTCCTGCTAGTTTTAGCGTACCAGCAGCTATTCCTTCTGGTCTTTCTGTCGTATCCCTTAATACTAATACTGGTTTTCCAAGACTTGGAGCTTCTTCTTGAATACCACCACTATCAGTTAATATAATATAAGATCTATTTAAGAAATTATGAAAATCTAATACTTCAAGTGGTTCGATTAAACGAACACGATCATTACCATTAAATACTTCTTGAGCAATTTCTCTAACCTTAGGATTCATATGAATTGGATATAAAACTTTAACATCACTATGTTCATTAACTATACGATTAATAGCTCTAAACATATGTCTCATAGGTTCACCTAAGTTTTCACGACGATGAGCAGTCAACAATATAAGCTTTGAATCCTTAGCCCACTCTAATTGTTCATGACTATAACTATCATCAACAGTAGTCTGTAAAGCATCTATAGCTGTATTACCTGTTACATAAATATTCTCACTACATTTCGCTTCATTAAGTAAATTTTGTTTACTAGCTAGTGTTGGAGCGAAATGTAGATCGGCTAATACGCTTACCATTTGCCGATTCATTTCCTCAGGAAATGGAGAATATTTATTATAAGTTCTAAGTCCAGCTTCTACATGTCCAATTTTAACATGATTATAGAAAGCAGCTAGAGCTCCTGCATAAGTTGTTGATGTATCTCCATGTACTAATATAATATCTGGCTTAACTTTAGTTATAACATCTTCTAATCCTAAAAGTACACGAGAAGTTATTTCAGTTAAGCTTTGTCCAGTTTTCATTATATCTAAATCATATTGAGGATGAATGTCAAACACTTGTAACACTTGGTCTAGCATCTGACGATGCTGAGCAGTAACACAAACAATACTTTCAATTTCTTCACGTCTCTCTAGTTCTTTTACTAGTGGTGCCATCTTTATCGCTTCTGGTCTAGTACCAAATATACTCATTACTTTTATCATACTATTCTCCTCTTTTAGCCATCTTTTTTATATTAAAGATAAACTTAACATTTGAATCATAAAATCTCTTAATTCTTTTAGGTTCTTTAGCTAATCTATATACCCATTCTAACTTTAATTTAATAAATAACTTAGGAGCTCTCTTTTTAGTTCCACTTAATACATCTATACTTCCACCAACACCAACAAAGATTCCCTTATTAAAGTCATTTAAATGTTCATATATAAGTTTTTCTTGTCTAGGTACACCTAGTGCAACTAACACAACATCACTTGATTGTTCTACCATATCTTTAAATACTACTTCACTATCATTATCATAACCATTCTTTAATCCTGCTATCTTAATGTTTGGATAATCTCTTTTTAATACGTTTTCAAAGTTATCTAATACACTTTGGGCAGATCCATAAATATATAGTGACTTATGTTGTTCATTCAATTCTTTTAATAAATAAGCTACTGTATCAACTCCTGCTATTTTACCCCATAACTCATAACTTAGCATTTTAGCTGCTTTTACAATTCCTTCTCCATCAGGTGTTACAATCGTACGTTCATCTAACATCGCATCACTAATTACCTCATCACTTTGCGATTTCATAAAAGATTCAGGATTAGCTGTAATAATCATTGTTAGCTTATCTTCTTTCATTCTACTAGTTAATTCATTAAAAAGTTCTGTTTCCGATTTTTTAAATAATTTATCAAATAATTTTCTCATGATTTACTCCTTATTTTAATATATCAAACCATAATTCTTTAACATTCTGTTTAGTAAACTGTTGAGCTTTTATATAAGCTTGTTCAGCTAATTCATTTCTTAAATGATCATTTTTTAATAATGTTAGAACTGCACTAACATAGTCTGCTTGATCTCCATCTTTTATTAAATATCCATTAACATTATGATCAATGATGGCACGTGGTCCAACTCTAACATCATAGGCAACGCTAACGAGCTTGCATGAACTCGCTTCGATTAGGACAAAGGGTAAACATTCAGTGTATGATGTCATTAAGTATATAGAAGCTCTTTTCATATAAGTTTCAATTTCTTGACTAGTTCTTTGTCCTAATAAAAATACATTATCATTTAAATTATATTCTTTTATCTTCTTTTCTAAATTAGGTATTTCTTCTCCATCACCTATTATTTGTAAAATTGTATTAGGACTTTGTTTATGTACTTCATAAAAGATATCTATTAGTCTTTCAAATCCTTTTACTTTATGTGCTCTTCCAACAGCAATACATATATCTTTTTTATCTTCCATCTTTATATTACTAGGTAATTCTTCTATAAAGTTTGGTACATACACACACTTAGGTTTTTCCTTTCCTTTTAGCATTTGTTGTACTTCTTCTACTAGTTGTGGTGTTAATAACGCAAACACATCAATATTTTTATAGCCCTGTGTGAAGTCTTCTATTAGTTGTTGATTAAAGCTATGGTCATGATGCAGTTGTGCAATTTTATATACAGATGTATCTCCATATTTTGATAATTCTAATGAATATTCATTTCTAGTACTTATAACTATACAATCTCTAAACTCTACTATAGCGCTATGAGTTACATCCTTCTTCTTCTTTAATATTTGAATACTTTTAATTCCTTCTTTTATAGTTTTAACAATATTAAAACTATGTAATGCTGCTTTAAATTCCGCTTTATTAGGATATAAATCTGTTAAATATGTAATCTTAACTTTAGGATCTATAACATAAGCAGGTCCTTTAGGTGCTGTATATACACTTACTATTTCTACTTCATACTTTTCTATAAATATATTAGCCATATTTACTATAGCCTTTTCCACTCCTCCGTAAGCAAGATGAAGAGCTAAAATTTTAACTTTTTTCATATCTAAGCTCCTATTCCTAATTTAACTATTAATTTAGTAAATATCTTATGTGATTTAATAAGTTGTTTTGCCTTTGAATTAGCTTTTAAATAATATTTGTTTTTTCTCCAACCACTATAGTTAGTATCTAAATATTTAAAACTATCATTAATAAACTTCATACCTAGTTGCTGATCTTTTTGTTTAG
>JAVXTN010000104.1:0-4225 GCA_036642635.1 Erysipelotrichaceae bacterium | reverse complement strand
ATTATCACTACTTGTATTTATATTCTCTTCTAATATTTCTAAATCATATAATTCTGCTGTTTCTTTACTAGCAATAGCAGCTTTACTTTTATCATTAGTTTCACTTACATATTTAGCTGCTAGTGCTGTATTCCCATATGGTATTATTTCAAAACTTCTTCCTTTTAAGAATTTAGCACTTTGTGATATAGCTTGTGGATGTGAATATACTTGCTTTATATCTTCATACTTAGTTCCTTTAACTACTAATAAATTTTGATTAACCTTTAAATCATATATCTGTTGAATAAATACATCGTATTTATTCAACAGATCCAATACCTCCCCAACTTCACCGGTATAAGAATTTTCAAAAGGTATTACTCCTCTTTCTATTTCTCCTTCTTCTATTGCTATAAATACTTCTTCAAAGCTTTTATAATCTTTTTGTTTATTATATGGAAATATATAACTAGCTGCTATATGTGAAAAAGCTCCTTTAGTACCTCCATACCCAATAACATCCTTATTGATTAATCCCTTTTGATATTTCCTAGATATAGCCATTACATCTTTTATATAACTAATATAGTATTCTTTATACTTATCTTCTTTTATATAACTTAAGTTCTTTTCTATAACTAGGTTTTCTCGGTTTGTGTCTAGGATGGGTAAATTATTTTCCAATTTGTATGAAATTACGTCTTCAACGCATTTCATACGTTCTTCAAATAATTTAGCCATCTTTTCATCTATAGTGTTAATGTTAGTTCTTGCTTGTTCTAGTTTGTTCATAAGGGCCTCCTATAATTGTATTAATTATAGCATAATATTAGGGTTTAGTAGTCCTTAAGATTACTATTCTTTTATAAGATGTAAATAGTTACATAGGATTTCATGAAAACAAATCATTAATGCTTGCATTTATATATAAATTAAGGTATTATATACATACATTGGAGTGATATAAATGAACATTGAACAACGCATTTATTATTTTTATTTTAGATAGCCTCGTAACCAAACCAGAGATCACTATGGTTATTTTTAGCATTACGAGGCATAATAGGCAAGCATCATACATTAAAAGGTAGATGCTTTTTTTATTAAAAGGAGGATACTTATGAAAAAGTTAAGTGTAAATTTAAGTACTAAAAGTTATGATATTATAATTCAAAAAGGGATTATTGAACATATAAAAGATTATATAAGTTTAGAAAGACATGTATTAATAATAGCTGATAAGAACGTACCAACTAAATACGTAGATACTGTATATAAACAATGTAGTAATGCTACTATACATTATATAGAACCAGGAGAAGCATCTAAAAGTTTTAAAGTTTATGAACAAATCTGTTCAGAACTATTAAGCCTAAACTTTAATCGTAAAGATTTAATCATAGCATTAGGAGGAGGCGTAGTAGGAGATCTAAGTGGATTTGTTGCAGCAACCTATATGAGAGGAATTGAATTTATGTCAATACCATCAACAACACTATCACAAATAGATTCAAGTATAGGAGGTAAAGTAGCAATAAACCTAGATAACGTTAAAAATATAATAGGAAGCTTTCACCACCCAAGTGTAGTACTAATCGACACAGAACTAACAAACAGCCTAACAAAACGCCACTTCAATAACGGACTAATAGAAGCACTAAAAGCAGGAATAATAGCAGACCCAAGTTTATTTGAACTATTCCTAAACAATAACATTAATGAGAACCTAGAAGAAATAATATATAAATCATTAATGGTAAAGAAACACATCGTAGAAATAGATGAGAAAGAACAAAATGAACGTAAACTACTAAACTATGGACATACAGTAGGACACGCAATAGAAAGCCTAAACGGATTAGGAGGAGTATATCACGGAGAAGCAGTAGGACTAGGAATGCTAGCACTAACAAACAATCCAGAAATACACACTAAACTAATTAAAATATTAACAAAATTAGAAGCACCAACAACTACACAAATAGATAAAACACAAGCAATAAACCTAATAAAGAAAGATAAGAAAGCATCTATAAATACAATAAGTATTATATTAGTAGAAGAAATAGGTAAAGCTTATATAAAGGAAGTAAACTTTAAAGAATTAGAAGAACTAATGGAGGTAAACTAATGAAAAATACATTTGGTAATAACTTTATAGTAACTATATATGGAGAAAGCCATGGAACAGAAATAGGCTGTATAATAGATGGTGTAGCACCTGGTATAAAATTAGATTTAGAATTTATACAAAAACAACTAAATTTACGTAAACCTAAAGGTAAAATTTCAACTAATAGAATTGAAGCCGATGATTTTAAAATAGTAAGTGGCTACTTTAATGGATATACAACAGGAACTCCTATATGTATTAGTATACCTAACTTATCTCAACATAGTGGTGACTATGATTCAATTAAAAATGAATTAAGACCAGGACATGCAGATTATACAGCATATCAAAAGTACTTAGGATACCAAGATTATAGAGGAGGAGGTCACTTCTCAGGACGTATTACAGCACCTCTAGTAGCAGCTGGTAGTATAGCAATATCTATATTAAAAGATAAAGGAATTAATATAGGAAGCCATATAACTAAACTATCTAATATCAAAGATAGAGAATTCAATAATCTAGATCAAGATATAGAACTACTAAACAACAAATACTTCCCAGTACTAGATGAAACAATAGAATCAAAAATGATCACCTCAATTGAAGACGCACATACAAACCTCGACTCAATTGGAGGAATACTAGAAACAATAGTAACCCACTATCCAGCAGGACTCGGAGAACCATTCTTTGATTCAATTGAAAGTACATTATCACATCTAATATTCAGTGTACCAGGAGTTAAAGGCGTAGAATTTGGTATTGGCTTTGAATTCGCTAACCTAAAAGGAAGTGAAGCCAATGATAGCTTTATAAGTACTAACAATACTATAACTACTAAAACTAATAATAATGGTGGTATAAACGGTGGTATATCTAATGGAATGCCAATCATTATAAAAACAGTAATTAAACCAACACCTAGTATATATAGTGAACAAGACAGTGTAAACTATGCTACAAAAGAAAACATTAAACTAAAAATACAAGGAAGACACGATCCAGCAATTATACATCGTGCAAGAGTAGTAATAGACAGTGTAGTAGCTATTGGACTACTAGATCTATTATGCAGTCGAGATGCAACATTAGGAATGAGGAATAAAAAATGAGATACGGACTAATCGGAGAAAAGCTAGGACATAGCTTCTCTAAACAAATACATGAAACATTAGCAGACTACACATATGAACTAATAGAACTACAAAAAAACGAAGTAGAAACCTTCATTAAACAAAAAGACTTTGCAGCATTAAACGTAACAATACCATATAAACAAACAGTAATACCATATCTAGATTACATAGATGATAAAGCAAAAGAAATAAACGCAGTAAATACAATTGTAAATCGTAATGGAAAACTATACGGCTATAATACAGATTATCTAGGCTTTAAATATATGTGTAACTTCCACAATATAAACTTTAACAATAAAAAAGTAATAGTAATAGGAAATGGAGGAGCAGCTCAAGCAATAAAAGCAGCAGTAAATGAAGCTAACCCCAAATCACTAATTATAGTAGATATAATTAAAAACAATGAATGCATATCCTATGAAGAATTAGATAAACACTATGATGCTAATATTATTATAAATACAAGCCCAGTAGGAATGTATCCTAATACCTATAAACAAGCAATAGACCTAATACACTTTGACCAATGTGAAGCAGTTATAGACGTAATATATAACCCATTAAGAACCCAAATATGTGTAGAAGCAAAAAACCTAAACATGATAAATGTTAATGGATTAGAAATGCTAATAGCACAAGCTAAATATGCAGTAGAATTCTTTCTAAATAAAACTATAGAAGATAAATGTATAAATGATATATATACTAAAATGCTATTAGATATGAAAAACATAGTATTAGTAGGTATGCCATCATGTGGTAAAACAACTATATCTTCTCTATTAAGTAAACAACTAAATAAAGAACTAATAGATATAGATGAACAAATAGTAAAAACTACTAATAGTGATATACCAACTATATTTAAATTAGAAGGAGAACCAAGCTTTAGAAAGTATGAACATAACTGTATACAAGAAGTAGCTAAACAAACAAATAAAATTATATCAACAGGAGGAGGAGCAATATTAGATAAAACAAATATTGA
>JAVXTN010000103.1:0-4257 GCA_036642635.1 Erysipelotrichaceae bacterium | reverse complement strand
CAGGGTTTGAATTTAAAATACCTTATAGTGATCTAAAGATGGGACGGAGTTATACATTAACTTTAGATGTAGATGGGATAAAATCTAGAAGGATAAATTTGTATTATCCAAGTGTTGTTCCAATAACTGCTAGAGTAAATGATTATGAATATAAGGCTATATCTAGTTTGAATGATACAAAGCTAAAAGTAATAAATGATTCAGTATTTGTAAGACCATATGCAGGCTCTACAAGAGAAGTTTATCACGATGGCCCTTATTGCTCTTATTCATTCTTAAACACGCTATATTATGCTAATAACAGTGTATATAATCGTGTATATGAAAAAAGAGTTATAAATAATAATACATACTATAGAGTAGCTAGTAGTCCATCTGTATGTATAGATGGTCATAAAACAGTACAAGAGGGAAATAAATATATAAATAGCTGGATTCCAAGTAGTTATGTTGATTATTCCGGTACGCCACTTCAAATTAAGACTCGTATCATCAACACACCACCAATATTAACTATAAAAAAACATCCAGTTATCTATGATGACCAAACACTTAATCCTTTTGACTATGTAAGTGCTCATGATAACGAAGAGGGTAATTTAACTCCTAGAATTAAACTAATTGCAGGAGAACTTAAAAAGGCTTCAGGCATTTATCACTTAACGTTCAGTGTAAGCGATAAATATGGAGCCACAGATAAAAAAACAATGGATATCACTGTTAATGAACGTTTAAATAGTACGCCTGTAATAACTGCTCATGATAAAACTATTTATAAGTATGAAGCATTTAATCCTTTGAAAGAAGTTAACGCAACTGATAAAGAAGATGGTAATCTAAAACATAAAATAAGTTATAGTGGTAATGTTAACTCAGACATCATTGGTACTTATCCAATTACTTATTATGTAAAAGATTCTAAAGGTAAAGAAGCTACTAAACATATTAATATAAATGTAGTTACTAATCCTCGTTGCATGATTAGATTTATAGACCTAAATAGAATCTTTTATAAAGAGAAGACACCAGGTAACTGGACAGAACTAATAGATTACCTAGAAGATCAAAAATCAAGTATTAACGAACCACTATATAAATCTACTCTATGAGTAGATTTATATTATTATATACTTCGCATAATATGTATTATTGAGCAAACTATATTCGAAGTATATAATATAATAAGGTACTAGTCAATCGACTAGTACCTTATTTAGTGGTTTATATTAATGATCCATATTAATGTTTTGTTTTTTGTATTAGTTTTTCTACTGCTGGATCTATCATTGATTTAATTACTGCTTTATGTATATCATCTAGTTTATCGTAATTAGCTAGGTTTGATAGATCTTGTATCATTGGAAGTTCTGCTAATAATTCGATTGAATTCTTATTAATGAATTCAGTTGTATTACTTGCGTTAAATATTTGTATTCTTTTACCACAGTCTGGACAGCTTATATAAGCCATGTTTTCAATTAGTCCGTATATATTAATGTTCATCTTTTTGGCCATGTTAATAGCTTTAGAAACAATCATTGATACCATATCTTGTGGTGTTGATACCATAACAACACCGTTTAGTGGTATTGTTTGCATCAAAGTTATCGCTACATCTCCAGTTCCTGGTGGCATATCAATGAATAAATAGTCTAATTCTTCCCAAAGTACTTCATTATAGAATTGCTTTAAAGAATTAGCTATAATGGGTCCACGCCATATAACAGGAGTTTCTTCAGTTTCAATTAAGAAGTTAATTGACATTAGTTTAATGCCTTCTTCACTCATAATAGGTAAAATCATGTCGTTTTGACCTACTGCTTTTTCTTTTTCTACACCAAACATGCGAGGTATACTTGGTCCAGTAATATCAGCGTCCATAATACCTACTTTATATCCCATGTTTTTTAGCATTTTTGCTAATAAAACAGTAATACTAGATTTACCAACTCCACCTTTACCACTCATTACTCCGATTATATTCTTTATGTTATTTTTTGGATTATTTGTAATCCCACAGTCCTTAGCATCTTTACCACAGCTATCTTTGCTTGGACAATTTTCACAATCTGACATATACTGCCTCCTTCTACATTACCTAACTATTATACCACTTTTAAGGTTACTTGAGTTGTTTAAGATATGAAACTCCTTGATAATTTTCTTTTATATCATAGTTTTCAGCGATTGTTTTAGCTACACAACTAAAACCTACCCCATCACATAATTTTCCTGAAGCTACCAAGTTCTTTGCGTACATTATAAGAGGCACTACTTCTCTTGTATGATTGAAACCACGATAGGTAGGATCATTACCATGATCAGCAGTGATTATTAAGAGATCATCTTGTCGAAGATCAGATAATAGTTTTCCTAAATCTTGATCAAATACTTCAATTTCTTTAGCATAACCTTCAACATTACGACGATGTCCCCATTTTGCATCAAAATCAACTAGATTCACAAAGCATAAGCCATTAAAATCTGCTTTCATTTGTTCGCGTAGTTTAGCCATTCCATCACTGTTGCTAGTAGTATGAATGCTACTTCCTATTCCTTTATAATTAAATATATCTCCGATTTTACCAATTCCTATAGTTGATAAACCTTTATTATTCATTATATCTAACAACGTATTATTAGGTGGATCTAACGCATAATCCTTACGATCACTAGTTCTTATAAAGTTTTTAGTGTTAGTCCCAATGAACGGTCTAGCAATTACTCTTGCAACCTTCCATTCATCCTTCATTGTAATTAAACGTGCTATCTCACAAACACGATATAACTCTTTTAATGGTGTGTGTTCTACGTTAGCAGCTATTTGAAGCACACTATCATCTGAAGTATAAATAATAAGTTCATTTGAATCTTTCTTTATGATTCTTTCTCCATATTCTTTAATAATTTCAGTCCCACTACATGCTATATTTCCAATAAATTTATAACCTGTTAGCTTTTCTAATTCATCTATAAGTTCGTTAGGAAATCCATCTATACTAAAAGTTTGAAATGGCTTATCACTTATAAGTCCCATCATTTCATAATGACCACATAATGTATCTTTACTAGCACTTAGTTCACTCAATATTGAATAATATCCGAGTGGTTCAATGCTTGGCTGGTTTGGTAATATTGATAAGTTTTTAAACCAGCCAAGCTTAGTAAGATTAGGTATCTGAAGTTTAGGATATTGTTCATATATATGTAAGAAGGTGTTGGCGCCTTCATCATTAAATTTATAAGCATCTTTACTAGCGCCAACACCTAAAGAATCTAGTACAATTAATATAATTCTAGTATATTTATTCATCGTCATCATCCTCATCTAAATCATCTTCATCTCTTTTAGGAAAGAAATTGTTATAGCTATCCTTAAGTTTATCAGTCTGAACATGTGTATATAACTGAGTAGTAGTTATATCACTATGTCCCAATAGAATTTGAACACTCCTAAGATCAGCATCATCATTTAATAAATGAGTAGCAAAAGAATGCCTAACACTATGAGGAGTTAATGTATCATTAAGATTACATTCTCTAAGCTTTCGCTTAATAAGACGATATAAATAAGTATAATTTAACTGTTTACCATCTGGTTCTATAAACACATAACTACTACTAGTACGCTTTAAAAACTTAGGCCTTATATTATCAATATAATCATTAAGAAGTTTACAAGCATTAGCATGTATCGGTACCATTCTTTCTTTATTACCCTTACCTTTCACTTTAATTTGTTGTTGTTCTAAATGAATTTGATTCATCAACAAATTACATAATTCAAAAGATCTTATACCACTAGCATATAAAACTTCTAATAAAGTATGATCAAATAATTCCCTATCATCCTCATCTTTAAAACTATCCAATAAACAATTAATATCACCTTTAGGAAAGAAGTTAGGAAGCTTCTTCCCTACTTTACTACTCTTTATAAGTATACTAGGATTTAATATATTAGGATACTCAAAACTAATATAACTATGAAAACTCTTTATTACACTTAATGAATGATTAATACTCCTAGAACAAATAGATCGAGTCATTAAATATTCATCAATAACTTTATAACTTATGTCTTCAATATTAGTAAGTCCTAAATCATTTAAATACTTTAAATAAGCTAATAATTCACTATTATAACTCTTTATAGTATTAATAGACTTATTCTCTATTACTTTAACTTGATATAAATAATCTTTTATAGCATCTTTTATTAACATTTTATCACCTATAAATATTATAGCATATTAG